>CASEMM010000113.1 GCA_949289095.1 uncultured Eubacteriales bacterium
ATAATAGAAAACGGTATAGACATACCGCGCGCGAACACAATGGTCGTCATCAACTCGGATACGTTCGGTTTAAGCCAGATGTATCAGCTTCGCGGCCGCATAGGACGCAGCAACCGTCTCGCATCCGCGTATTTCACGTACGATTCGAACAAGCAGATGACTGACGTTGCCATGCAGCGGCTGGATGCCATCATGCAGTGCAAGGAACTGGGGAGCGGATTCATGCTCGCAATGCGCGATCTCGAACTGCGCGGCGCGGGAAACGTGCTCGGACGCGAACAGCACGGACATATGGAGGCGGTCGGTTACGATACGTACATGAAACTGCTGCGCGAGGTCATTGCGGAGAGTTCGGGCGGCGAGATAAAAGAGCGCAAGGAAGTGGCCGTAAGAACGGAGTACAACGCATATATACCCGAAAATTACGTTACGGACGAAGAATGGCGCGTGCGGCAGTACGGCAATATTTCGCGGATAGACAGCATGCGCGATCTCAGACGGATGATAAATACCATGCGCGACATATACGGCGCGCCGCCCGACGAGGTCGTCAATCTCCTCACGGTCGCGCTCGTCAAGAACAGGGCTGCGGACTTCGGCGCGGACGAAGTGACTCTCATGCGCGGAAAGAGCGCGGTCGTGTTCAGACTCGCAAAGGACGTTCCTCACGGATTCGTGGAACGTGCGGAGAACATGGGCGGGGAATTGGCAATGACGGACAAACTGTCCGTATCGTTCCCGACAGGCGGCATGCTCGTGAAATTTTTGTGCGAAAGCGGCTCGGGCGCGGCATAAAATGCTTGCCTTTTTATGCGCCTTTATGTATAATTGAAAAGACCATTTATAAAATGCCGCCCGGCAGCGGCGTTTTCGAGAGAAAGTTAAATGAAAAAAACCGCAGTCAAAAAGTTAATCGCACTTATTGTTTGCGCCGTCACAGTCGCGGCGTTCCTTACGGGATGCACGATATTCGAATATGACGAAGACGCGGATATGGAACAGGCGATAATCGACATCGCTCCCATATCGTACACTTACGAAGTGCCTCTCCGCGAGGATTACACCGATCCTTACGGCAGAACCGTATACGAACTCGATGAATCCGGAAACAAAACGGATAAGCCGGTGTCCTCCGTCGTGCGCGATCACGACGGCAACCCCGTGCATGTCCCCGCGACGAACGCGTCGGGCGAGTTCCTGTATGTCGGTTACGATACGAAGAGCGACGAAAACGGAAACGAGGTTTCGGAGCGCGTGGCGGGCGGCGTTACCGCGTCCGATCCCCGCGTTTATACCGAGGCAGACGGCAAGAACGGCGATAATCATTTCATAGTGCTGACTGAGGCGAACGGCGTTTCGGTCGAGCGCAGCTATACCGCCGACGAATACCGTTTCGAAGGACTCGTCGCGGCGACGGGCAATGCGTATTATGCGCTCTGGACGAAGGTTTCGGACGGATCTCCGGCATACGGCAAGGTAAAAGTCTGCGCTCCGGGCGAGAGCGAAGAGAACGGCACGTCATACGTTCCCGCCGACACCGAAGCGCTCTATGTCGTGGAACTTCCCGAGGTGCTGTATTTCAGAACGGGCAGCGCGCCCGATCCTTCGCGCGATACGTGGAGCTGGACGGAATACGTCCACGAATCCGTGACGGCGCAGGGCGAAACCGCGGGGGATTCGGTTTACAAGCAGACGGTTATAGAATACTTCGACGAAAGCGGCTACGCGTATTACAGCGAAAACGGCTATACTATAGACGAGATATTCGACGAGATAACCGAGCAGCTTTATACGAGCAGCATAGAAATATCCGAAGCCGAGATTGCGATCGCGGGCGGATACGTCGACTGGGGCGTACCCGAGATCAACGATGTGAATAAGACGATTTACGAAGGCATCGACGCCGCGCTCGACGAGCTTTACGCCGAAATCATGGGCGAGGAGCACGACGACGGTTCTTCGGTGAGCGGCGACGATTCGACCGCGCCTTCGACGCCGGAGGACGGTATGGAAAATTATACCGTCTGGCACATAACGCAGGAGCCCGACAGGCTGGTGGGAAGCGGTGCCACGGCCGAAGTGCGTTCGGGAGAACGCGCGGCAATGCGCCGTCTCGTCGACGCGGTCGAGGATTACGTGGACAACGAACGCGCGATGTCGGCAGAAGACCGCGCGAAATACGAGAACGAAATCGCCGATATGCGCAAAAGGCTGAATACGCCGTCCGACGTCGACGAGCTTTACGTCGGTTTCGGCAATTACGAAGTGGTCCGCTATATTTACGGACAGTCGCGCGAATACGGGCTTATGACGGAAGGACTGCGCGAATATATCGCGGGCGAAACCATAACCGCGGATACGGCGGAAGCGAAAAGGGCGTTTGCCGATGAAGTCGCGCGTCAGAAGGCGGCGTACTCTGCGGATATAAACACATACTACGACGAAGCCACGGGCGACACAACCATACTCTATTATGCGGACGAAGAGATATTCTGGGTCAAGCATATCCTCATTCCGTTCTCGGAGGAGCAGACGGATGCGCTCGAAGCATATAAGAACAAGGGGCATTCGGACGCGGACGTCGAAGCGTTCCGCCGTAAGCTCGGCATGAACGTGGTTGCGGAAAAGTTCGGAGAGGACGGCGAAGCGACCGGCGAGACCTGCACGATATATCAGGCGTGGAGCGACATAAAGGCGAAGATGTCCGCCGTCGCGGGCGATCCGTATGCGGCAGCGACGACTTTTGATACGCTGATAGACACCTATAATACGGATGAAGGCATCCGCGATAACGAAATGGGGTATGCCGTAACCGCGACGAGCGAAAAGAACGGCGGACGCGAAGAGACGTATATGATAGAGTTCGCTACCGAATCGCGCGCGCTGTACAATGCGTACCGCAAGGGAATGTCGCTCGACGGGTTCAAGAATTCCGATCCCGACGACGCTTATGAGGCGGATCCCGATTTCACCGCGCCCGCGAACGTCGTCAATGAGGGCAGCATATCCGTGCCGGTGCTGACGGATTACGGCTGGCATATAATGTTCCTCAACGTCGTGCCCAAAGTCGGACAGTCGCTGTCTTTCGACAGTTATCTCACTCCCGCAAAAATAACGAAGGCGGGCGAGTCGTTCGTCGAGGACGTTACGGAGAGTCAGAACGCGTTCTACGAGAGCTGGCTTTCGTCGGCTGCAAACCGCTACTATAAAAACGGCGAAGTGATCACCGTATACAAAAACAGGTTCGAGAGGTACCTCGACGATTACGATGAGAGCTTCTCGTCGCAGCAGACTGCCGACGAAGAGCAGGCTGCCGCGGAAGAAGAGGCAAACAGCGGCTCGTCGACGGGAACGACTACCGCATAAACGCGCACAAAGCGGCGGGACGGCATTTCGCCGTCCCGCTTTCCTTCGGAGAAAGTATGATAAGAAGCAGGCTTGCGGGCGGGCTCGTGCCGTATACGGCGGGCGAGCAGCCCGTGGAAAAGACAATCAAACTGAACACCAACGAAAATCCGTATCCGCCGTCGCCCGCGGTTTACCGCGCGCTCGGAGCTTTCGACGCGGAAAAATACAGACTGTATCCCGATCCGACGGCGCTTTCCCTGCGCCGGGCGATAGCCGGGTACGAGGGGGTGGGAGAGGAGAACGTCTTTGTCGGCAACGGCAGCGACGAAGTGCTGTCGCTCGCGTACGCGGCGTTTTTCGGCGGCGAGGACAAACCCGTGATATTTGCGGACGTGACGTATTCGTTCTATGAGGTGTTCGGTTCGCTGTACGGAGTCAGGTATCGGGAGGTTCCGCTTCTGCCGGATTTCCGTCTCGACGTGCGCGGTATGGCGGCTCTTGCCGGCGAAGCGTGCGGCTGTGTGTTTGCAAACCCGAACGCGCCCACATCGCTTGCGGAAGAACGGGAGGATCTGCTCGCGCTCGTGCGTGCATACGCGGGAAAGGCCGTCATTGCCGACGAGGCGTACGCCGATTTTTCGCACGTTCCGTCCCTCGTTCCGGATACGGAAGAATATCCCAATCTCCTCGTAGTCAAGACGTTTTCCAAAAGCCGCAGCCTTGCCGGAGCGCGGTGCGGCTATGCGGTTGGGGACAAAGCGCTTATAGACGCGCTGCGCACGGTCAAGAACTGTTTCAACAGTTATCCGGTGAACGCCGTGACGGCTGCCGTTGCCGAGGCTGCCGTGCGGGACGGCGCATATTTCCGCGAATGCGTTTCACGCATTAAATCCACGCGCGGCTCTCTCGTGAAATCGTTGCGAGGTCTCGGTTTCGACGTGCCTGACAGCGATGCGAATTTCGTGTTCGCATCTCACCCGGAAGCCGGAGGCGCGGAGCTTCAGAGCGCGCTGAGAAAACGCGGAATAGTGGTGCGTCGTTTCGATCGTCCGCGCATTGCGGACCGTCTGCGCATAACGGTAGGAACGGAAGAGGACGTTTCGGCTCTCATCGTTGCTCTCCGGGAAACGCTCGGCAGCCGAATATAAGCCGCATGCAAAAACGAAACGGTCCGTAAAGTCAGGCGGACCGTTTCATCGCAAGAGTTATTTTTTATCCGGGCGTTTGCTTCCGGAACGCTTTGCCGTGCGCTTCGTCGGCATGCCGTCTGCCGAATGCCGCGAAACGTATTCCGTCCGCTATGCGCGATGCGAGCGAAAACGGGAGCGCGAGACGCACTCCGGAGAGCGAGCCGGCTCCAAGTCTTCTCGACGATACCACGCCCGCAATTCCGAGATCGCCTACGGCGGGCATGGATTTTCCCACCGCCGCGGCGGGGCGCAGTCCTCCGTGCATTATCACGACGGACCCCACTTCGCCGTCCGTACCGAGCGCGCTGTCCACGGCTATGACGAACGCTTGCGGATGACGCCGCCGAAGCAGTTCGTAATTTTCGCGTACGTTAAGCGCGGTCACGGGCGACGCAAGACTGCCGTATACGGTCATTCCGCTGCCTGCAAGCAGATATCCCGTGAGCGGACCGACACAGTCTCCCGTCACGCGGTCGCTGCCTATGCACAGCACGACTATTTCCGCTCCGTGCGGGATCGCGCTGCGTACGGATTCGCATATATCGGACGCTGTCGCGCCGCTGTTGCGCAGATAAGTCATCACACGTTATTATAGTCCGGCGCGCGCATTCCGAAACGCGTTTCGCGCGGATAAATGCGTATTCCGCCCAAACAGTCAAATTCCGCGCCTTTCCGTCATATATAATATCCGAGGAGACGAACGTATGATACACGAAAAACGTTTGCTTGTGCTCGTCGGAGAGTCGAGCGGCTGTCTGCGGCTGGAAAGAACGCAGTCCGCGATCGCGTGCAGACTGACGGGCAGCGTGCGCGGCGAGTGCGTGCTTGCCGTGCGCACGGGCGGAAAACTGTATACCTTCGGGCGGTTCACTCTGCCGCCCGCATATTCGTTTACTCTGCCGGCATCCGCTTCGCTCGACGATCTCGTCGCGGCAGTGGGGGATACGCGCGGCAGACTGACCATGAGCGGCGGGTTCAGAAGACCCATGCCGTGGCAGAGCAATATGGAGGACGATCTGCGTCGCGCCGCCCGCGATTACGGCGGCGCCGCCGAAGCGCGCAACATAAACGATTATTTTCTCGATATCGTGCCGCAGGATTACGACGACGGAAGGATCGCCGAGGTAAATTATTATAAATCCAATCTGTCGTGTGCGGAGTCGCCGCATCCCGGACAGAACGATCGTGAATCTGCATGCCGGACCGAGCCGCCACGTCCGGAGCCCGCCGCGATAGAAAAAACGAATTATGAAGAACGGGAGAGCGCGGGCGGAAGCGGACTGACGCATGCGGAGGAAGAGCGGCGTACGCTTCGGCGCGATATCGGCGGGACGGGTGCGGAACGCGGAAATCCGCACGGCGGAAAACGGACGGACGAAGCGGAAACGGCGGCAGCGGTATCCGCGGCGAGCGAAGATCCGCCGCTGTCGGACGACGATTACGGTGCGAGAAAAGCTCCGGAACTCGGCAGCGCTTCGTTTTACGACGGCGTGTCCGATCAGCTTGACAAGCTGTTCGGGAAGTGCGAAAGATTCGCCCTGCTGGAAAAACTCCTTGCTGTCTCGCGCTGGATAAGGGTGGATTACGATTAGATCGGCATGTATTATCTGGTGGGGCTGATCGGCGATCCCGTAAGATACATATGCTACGGCGTGCCGGGCGAGTATTCCCCGTCGCCTCCTTCCGAGCTTGCCGGCTACTGTCAGTGGCTGGCGTCGGACGCCGGCGATCCTTCGGGCAAGGGATTCTGGATAATGTATCAGGACGCTGCCACGGGGAAAAGTATACTCTGATATGAAAAACGCGCGCCCGCAGTCTTGCGGACGGAGACGGAAGAGTGCGAAAACATGCCGCAATGCGGAGCGCATACGCCGTATGCGCTTTTTTGCGTTTCTCTTCCCGCCGAAAGGACGTCCTATCGGTCATAAACGCCGATAAATCTCTTGACTTGAAAAAGCGCATTGTTGTATAATAAAAAAACCGAAAGCTTGTTAGCGACAGAGAGGGAAGGTAATGAAGACCGTTGATATAAACAAAGGCTGGCGTAACGCCGCCGCCGACGGAGAGGATTGCGCGGAGCTTCCTTTCGAGTCGCCGCAATACGGCAGGCTCGTGCTGACGGCTGTGTCGCCGTCGGACGCCGTTCACGCGTTTCTGGATATAGACGGCGCCGAGGGCGTTATAGACGTATTTGCAGACGGCGAATGCGTCGGAAGCGCGACGGGCGGAGTTCGCCTTCCGGTATATGTCGGAGCGCTTTCCGCCGGGCGCAGCGTGCTCGGAATGTCGTTCGAGGACGGCGGCGCGGTGACGCGCGGAGCGACGTTGCATTTTTCGCAGTCGGATACTTACATCAGACCGTTCGGACTGTTCGTCCGGACTCTCGCCTGCGACGGAGAAAGCGCGGAACTGGAAATTTCCGCGGACATAACCGGTCGGGAAAGCGGCAAGCGCAGGCTCGCGCTGGAACTTTCGGTAATAAACGCGCGCGGCAGACGTTCGTGCCGCAAGTCGAAAAAATTCGTTTTTACCGGCGGAAATAAAAAGGTGACGGTTCCCGTAAAAATGCGCCGTGCGTATCCTTACGAATCCGACAAGCCTTATCTCTATACGCTGCGCGCCGTCCTTTCGGATGAGAGCGGAGACGTACTCGACGAATCGGAGACCCGGTTCGGCGTTCGGGTGCAGGGCGTGTTCGAAACGGGTTCTCTTATAGGAGCGACCGTTCCGCATTCCTGCGGAATAACGGGCGAGGCGAGTATTCTCGACGCGGAAAAGCGCAAACTGTCCGCCCTCCGCGATCTCGGATATAACGCCGTAAGATATATCGGTCTGCCGTCTCCTCACGCGCTTGCCGCTGCCGACGAACTCGGATTGCGGCTGATCGTAGACGTGTTCGACAACTGGACTCATCCGCGCGAGGGCAGTCTGTCTCATCTTTATTTCGGAAAAGAGTGCGCGGCGCGCGCGGCGTATGCCGTTTCCGTGCTTCGCAATCATCCGTCCGTAGTCATGTACTCCGCCGGCAATATGTGCGAGGAGACTTACGGGCGCAGGGGCGCGGAGTGTGCTCCGGAGATATTTTCCGCGATAAGGGAAGCAGATCCGTCGCGTCCCGCGGCGATAGCTCTCGGCAGACTCGTTCCGACCGAAGGTGAACTCGTCCGAGCTGGAGCTAAACGCGCCGAACTGCGGGGACAGAGCGACGCGGGACTTATAGGTCTGGGCGACGTGTACGGTATTCCCGACGCGCTCACGGCGTCGGTAGCGTCGCTTGCGGACGTGTGTCTGTGTTCCGACGGTTTCAGACCTCCGGCAGACAAGCCGTATCTGCGCGTCGACACCCGTCCCGAAAACGCGTTCGAGTCCATGCGTTCGGCGGAGGACGACGAGAACATGCTCGGCGATCTCTCTCCTTCGGGAATGGACCGCTCGTCGCACGGCGTTACCGTTGCCGGCGACATAGATCATACCTGTCTGCCGCGCAATTCCGGACTCTATCGTTCGATGCTTTGCGGCGCGGGCAGCTCGTTCATTCTCGTCGGAGACAAGGACGCAGGCATGCTCGAAGGTTCGCAGTGCTGGAAGGCGGCGGAGGGAGAAACGGTAAGCGTCCGCGTATTCACTCCGGGCGATGTCGTCGCGCTGTATCTCGGAGATTATCTCGTCGGCAGACGGCTTGCCGGCAAGGTGAATAAGCAATACGCTTCGTTCGAGGTGGAATATCATCCGGGCAGACTGGAAGCCGTCAGTTATCTGCGCGGCAGGGAGTGCGACAGGGTGTCGCTTGCAACGCCGTCCGCTCCTCGCGGAATATCGCTGCTGACCGGTTCCAGGAAAATAAGCGCGTCCGGCGGGGATATATGCTTTATCGACGTCTGGGTTACCGACGAAAACGGCGAGCCTTCTCCCGATTATACGGGTGACATAAGCGTGACTGCGGAGGGCGCCGGGGAAATAATCGCCATGGGCTGCGAATACGGCAGAAGCGCGGACGAGGATATCGTGACTGCGGCAGGAGGTCATGCACTCGTAGCGGTGCGCGGCACGGCTGCCGGCAAATGTACGGTGCGGGCGAAGGCGCGCGGACTGCGCGCCGGCAGACTGACCGTCACGGTTAAAGAATAATCTTAACGTTAAAATAATCGAAACGCCGTATTATATCGGTAATACGGATCGGAGAGCAATACAGATAATGAGAAAGACATTAACGAAAGCTATCGCGCTGGCTGCTGCTGCGCTTCTGCTTGTGTGCGGTTCGGGCGCGTTCCTTGCCGGATGCGCGGGAAGTTCGCAGAATGCGGACGTCGGAAGCGTCGTGTATTCCAACGGCGGCACGGTCGTCAGATACGACGGTTACGTTTACTTTATAAACGGCATTCCCGATTATACCGATGACGAGGGCACGTCCAACGTGGAGGGACAGGTAGTCAAGGGCGGCATTTACCGCGCAAAGATAAATGAAGACAGGCCCGCAAGCGTGGATGAGGAAGAGGCGAAGCTGCTCGGCGACGGCGTGCTCACGAGCGAGGAATACGCAAAGACCGAAACCCGTTCGACGACGCTGTTCGACGTGCTCGATTTCGAATACGAGATCAAGGATTACATTCAGCTCAAAGAGTATACGATAGGCAACGAGAGCGGCACGGAGCCGGCTACGTATGTGGATGAAAACGGCAGAGTCAGACAGAACTACGTTCCCACTAACGGCGGCGCAAGCGAGTTTACCGTAACGGTGGAGCAGGTCGTCGGCAAAAAAGCGGGCATCGCCGGCTACGACGGCGGACTGTGGATATACGACGGCGTGATATACTTTGCGTCTCCGTCCACAGACCGTGACTCCGAGAGCAACGTCGAATATGACAGAACGTCGTTCTGGGCATACGATATAAACGCGGAAAGGCTCTCTCTCCTCTATACGGCAAACGAAGCGAACAACGCTCTCCCGTACGCCTATTACAAGATCGGCGACAGCGTATATCTCACCACTTTCGAAAACTACTATGCGGACGCCGATGACGAGGATGCGGGCATAACGACGGGATATATCGTCGTCAACCGCATTTCGGGAACGAACGTCGAATCGACGTACGAACTCGTCGAAGGGGTTACGAGCGCTTATTTCCCGGTTTCCGAAACATACGATCCGGAGGATACTTCTCCGGACGACGCCGAGGACTTCGCGTACTTCACCAGGGACAACACGTCCGACGATGCGTACCCGCACGGTGCGACGCTCGAAATGATCTCTCCCGCGGCGACGGATAACGAAGAAAACGCCCGTTTCACCGTGGACAGTACGCCTTCTGGCAGCATAACGGTGGAGGGGCTTGAAGGCGGCTATCTGTATTATACCAAGACGATGGGAAGCTCGACCGCGCTCCTCATAAACAGCCTGTATTCTCAGCTCAACGCTCACGACGGAAATTATAATCTCGATACCTGCGCCGCGCCTCCCATGACGGAAACGGAATCCGTGCTTTGTTCGGACACGTCGGAATATACGACGATACTTCCTATACCGCAGGACAGCAACGACATGATGGCGCCCTGCTTCATGGGCGCGAATTCCGACGGTATTTACAGAGTGACGGCGACGGGCAGAACGCAGGTATATAACGGATCGATAACTCTCGTCGGCTATCATAACGGCAGAATATACTGTACGCTCGAATCGCAGGAAACGGACGACACGGAGGACGATAGTTCGACTGACAGCAGTGAAGAGGAATCCATGACGGCTCTCGTATCCGCATCCGCGTATCAGGAATTCACATACTCCACGGCGCAGATACACAACATAGGCATTCCGCCTACGACAACGCCGTTCTCGCTCGATTTCTTCTCTCTCGACTTTAACGTGAACGGCGAGGAAACGACGGAAACGTATCTTGCGTATTTCGGAACGTACGGCGGTTCGATGTCCGATTATATGTATATCAACAAGGTGAGCGGTTCGTTTATCCGTTCCGCGGCAAACGTCAAACTGGGCGATACCGTTTATTCCGAAGAACCCGCAGTCGTATGTTACGATCACAACTGTCTCAACTTCCTGCACGATCATTCGTCCTGGGACGATTACACTCCCGACGAAGAGGAAGACGGCACTACGGACGGCACCGGCGACGGTATGACAACGGCATAATTCGTGCAATGCGCGGCAAAAACAGCGTGAAATCGCTTGACAAACGTCCGCCCGATATAATAAAATATTTAGGAATTTGTAATAAATTGCGTAAAACCGACATGCCCCGTCGGTTTTATGCGGCTTATGCGGCGGCGTAGCGTGAAATGCGCCGACCGCGCAACGAGGATAAAAATGGAAGAGAACAAGAAAGTGCGGACGGCGCGCCCCGGCAGAACGATCGCGGCGACGACCGATCCGGCGAAGAAGGATTCTCCCGCCTATGTGGAGAAAAAGTGGTACGTTGCGGACGGCGCGGGCATGCCTCTGGGCAGACTTGCGAGTCAGGTAGCCGCGGTGCTCCGCGGCAAGAACAAGCCGCTGTTTACTCCCAACGTGGACTGCGGGGATCACGTCATAGTGATCAACAGCGATAAAGTCGTTCTGACCGGCAAGAAGCTCGAACAGAAGATGAAGAGAACGCATTCCGGTTATATGGGCGGACTTAAAGAGAAGAGTTACAAGGCGTATATGGCTGAGTCCTCTGACAAAGCCGTTTACGATGCGGTCAAAGGAATGCTTCCCAAGAACGCTCTCGGCAGAAAGATGATAAAGAAACTGCGCGTTTACAAAGACGCGTCGCACGGACACGAGGCACAGAAGCCCGAAGTCCTCACGCTCGTTAAATAAGGAGTTGTCCCCATGGCTACGAAGAATATCAAGAAGAAGTTACAGTTCTGGGGAACGGGCCGCCGCAAGAAGGCGGTTGCGAGAGTCCGCCTTATGCCGGGCAGCGGCGTTATAGAGGTCAATAAGCGTTCGCTTGACGAGTACTTCGGACTCGAAACGCTCAAACTCATCGTCAATCAGCCCCTCGTGCTCACCGAATCCGCAGGCAAGCTCGACATATACGTCAACGTACGCGGCGGCGGCGCAACGGGTCAGGCGGGAGCTATCCGCCACGGTATAGCGCGCGCTCTCGTGGAGCTGGACGAGGCTAATAAGTCCGCTCTCAAAAAGGCGGGATTCCTCACCCGCGATCCGAGAATGAAGGAGAGAAAGAAATACGGTCTTAAAAAGGCGCGTAAGGCTCCTCAGTTCTCCAAGCGTTGATCTGCGGATAACCGATATGAAAAAAACGGAAAGCAAGTCTTTCCGTTTTTTCGTTTGTCTGCGTTTCCGCACGCTTGTGTCGATTTTAAGCCTCGCACATTTGTGCGCCTGCGTTGCTTTTTCGTCTGCGCGCGTTTGCGTGTCCGCGCTGCACGCCGTCCGTATTTTTGCATAACGTGCGGGATATATTTGCGGCAAAACGGAAAACAAAGGGGCGCTTCCGCGCATACTAAACGCATGAAGAAATTATGCGGTTCTGCGGCGGCGCTTGCCGCCGCGGGCATTGCGGCGAAGTTTATCGGAGCGATGCACAAACTTCCTCTCATAGCCTTTCTCGGCGCGGAAGGCACGGGACTCTATCAGCTTGCTTTTCCCGTCTATGCCGCAGTTCTCATGCTGACGAGCGGCGGAACGGTGCAGGCCGTATCGCGCGAAGCGGCGCGCGAGGGAGGACGGGCGGCAGACGCGTTTTCCGCCGGACTGCTGTTCGCCGTAATTGCCGGCGTTGCGGGCGGCATGTTTATGGCTGCCGCGGGAAAGACCCTTGCCGCATTGCAGGGGAATCCCGAGGCATTCCCGTCCTATCTCGCCCTTGCTCCGGCAGTGCCGTTTTCCTGCGTCATAGCCGCTCTCCGCGGCTGGTGGCAGGGCAGGAGAAGTCTGCTTCCGACGGCTCTCGGTCAGCTGTCCGAGCAGGTTGTCAAACTTGTGCTCGGTCTTGCGCTATCGCACGCCCTTATGCCGTTCGGAACGGCGTTTGCCGTGGCGGGTGCGCTTGCGGGCGTAACGGCGGGGGAGTTGTTTACATGCGCGGCAATGCTCGTCGCCGCGCGTGCGTCGCTCCGCCGGGAAAAGGAGCGCGGACGCGGGACGGGATTCTCCGTTGCGTTCCGCCGCATTGCGTGCGACGCTCTTCCGACGGCGCTCGGTGCTCTCGTTCTGCCCGCTTTGCAGCTGACCGACAGCGTAATGGTCGTGAATATTCTCACATCCGGCGGGATGTCGCCTTCGGAAGCGACGGCTCTTTACGGCGTTGCTACCGCTCCCGCGTCTGCGATAGCCGGGCTTCCTCCGATGCTTACGGCTGCTTATGCCGCGGCTCTTTTACCCGTGCTTACCGGCGGCAGCGAGGAGGATAAGCGCAGGGCGGCGTCAGGCGCGACGGGCGTTGCGTTTCTCGCGGGTATTGCCGGAGCTGCGGTCATGACGGTTTTTCCCTGCGAAATAACGGACGTGCTGTATCCCGGCGGACTGAACGGTGAGCGTCTGGATACGGCGGTGTTCGCATTGCGCGCTTCCGGTGCGGGCGTAGCGTTCGTCTGTCTGAAACAGATAACGTCTGCGGCTTTGCAGGCGGAGGGCAGAGCATATATTCCGGCGCTGACAATGCTTGCGGCGGGAGCGGTCAAAGCCGCGCTTACCGCAGTGTTCGTGCGCGCGTTCGGGGCAGGAGGGGGAGCTGCGGCAACATCCGCGGCGTATGCGCTGTCTTTCGCCGCCGATGCTTTCGCATCGCGCGGAACGCTGCGCGCGTGCGCGCCCGTATTCACTATGCTCAAATGCTGCCTTGCCGTCGGAACGGGCGCCGCCGCGGGTATTGCCGCGCGGTTTCTTCCCGTTGCGGGAGCGCTGCCCGTCGCCGCAGTATGCGGAGGCGTATCCCTGCTCGCCGCTCTGCTCGTGCTGGTCGCTTCGAACGCTTTCGGCATTGCGTCGCGTCTGCCGTCCGCAGCGAAAATATTTTCCCGCATATTTGCCAATAAAATCAAAAAGAATTGACAAATCGGCTTCATTAAATTATAATCATAATTGATATGGTTTTTGCGTATGAATTCGATATATTCGGCATCCTTTACACGGCAATAGCCGCCGTTTTATTTGCGGCGCTCGTTGCCGCGTTTATCGTTTTCTGCGTCAGAAAAGCTCCGTGCGGACGCGGGACGGTTGCGTTCCGCGCGCTCGACATTATTCTTCTTGCGATACTCGCTGCGGTATGGTGCGTGTATATATTGATCCGTATCGGCATATTTTCGCTAAGCGGAGAGGGATTTTCGTTCTATTCCGGCGGAGAGGTGATATTCACCGTACCGGGTTGCGTCAACGCTTATTTTATTGCGCACAGCGTGCTCGGTACGCTGCTTCTCGGCGCGGTTACGGCATTCTGCATAGCAGATCTCATACTGGCGTTTGCGCTGCGCCGCAAAGTCCCTTCCGCAAGTGCGGAACCGCTTTCGGAAAGCGAAGAGTTTTCTCCGTACGGATCTCCCGCGCCTTATTCCGCCGCAGAAACCGCTTTTTCGGTGAGCGCGCCTGAAAATACGGGACATGCGGACGCCGCGGACGAAAAAGAACGGCAGTCGGAAGAATCAGCGGAAGCGCATGCGGCGGAAGAAATCATTAAGGAAGAAACTTCCGAAAGACCGGCAGAGGAGATATCTGCGGAAGAAGAAACGGCGGCAGAGCGTGAGACCGCGGAAGAGCGATTGTCTGAAGAGTGTGCGGATAAACCGGAAACGCTGCCGGAGGATGACCGCGCCATGCACCCGTCCGACGAGCCGCCGGCGGAAATCGAAGCGGAAGAATGTGTTGCGGAACAGCCTGCCGATGAGCAGACCGAACTTACCGCGGCAGAGCCGCCGGAGGAAGAACATAAAGCGGAGGAAGTCCCCGCCGGGCGTGAGGAAGGCTCTCTTTCCGCGGGCGTAGAGGAATTTGTACCCGCCGCGTCGGGAGCGGCGGAACGCGAACGGCAGCCGCGCCGCGACAGCTCGGTAATAACGGGAGTCCGTGAAAATCCGCGGGCTACGTCGCGTAAAAAATATGCGTCCGCGTTACAGCGTCCGGGTACGAAAAAGAACGTCCGGAGCGCTGCGGAAATCGAAGCGGAGGCGACAGCGCGCGACGAAGAGGAACGGCAGACCGCCGAAGAACGAATCGCGGCGCCCGCTCCCGGACCTCTGCCGATAACGCGCCGGCTTGTGATAACCAACAGGATGAACGTCGTGAACATGTACAACGAATATCTGCGCGAAAAGAAGGCTCACGAAAACGAAAAGATATCCGCGTCGTCTGACGAAGCGGACCGAAAGTAATAACAAACGGAACTACAAAACGGGTGGGAAAGGAAATCATATGTATCAGATAGGTATCGACATAGGCGGTACGACGGTCAAGGCCGGACTTGTCAGCGAAGGAAGGATCATTTCCTGGAAATCCGTCGTTACGGACGTGGATGCGGGCGCGGATAAAATCATCGCGGATATAGCCGGACTCGTGAACTCGCTCAAGGACGACGCGGGCGACAAGGTCATAACCGGCGTGGGCATAGGTTGTCCGGGCGCGGTTAATTCCTGTTCGGGTATAGTGGATCACGCATATAACCTCAGATGGGAGTTCGTTCCGCTCGGAGAGAAAATGCAGCGTCTGACCGGCTATCCCACGCGCGTCTGCAACGACGCGAACGCGGCTGCGCTCGGCGAAGCGAAGTACGGAGCGGGCAAGACGTATAAGAGCAGCGTGTTCATCACGATAGGAACGGGCATAGGCAGCGGAATAATAATAGACGGCAGACTGTTCGAGGGCAATCAGTCCAAGGGCGCGGAGATAGGTCACGTCGTCATAAAGTCCGGCGGCGAACCCTGCTCGTGCGGCAGACGCGGCTGTTTCGAAGCGTATTCTTCCGCGACGGCGCTCATACGCGACACCCGCCGCGCGATGATGCGCAGCAAATCGACCAAGCTGTGGGAAGTCTGTCCGAACATAGACGACGTGAACGGCAAGACGGTGTTCGACGCGATGCTGCTCGGCGACAAAGCCGCAAAGCGCGTGTTCGACAATTATATAACGATGCTTGGCGAGGGACTCGTCAATATCGTGAACGCGCTTCGTCCCGAGGCGATTATTCTCGGCGGAGGCGTGTGCGCGCAGGGCGACGTGCTGCTCAATCCGCTCAAAAAATACATAGCTAAATATTCGTTCGGGGAAGGTCCGCACGTCGGACTTCATACCGCGACGCTCAAAAACGATGCGGGCATAATAGGCGCCGCAGCCCTCGTTGCATGGGCGGATAACTGATCGAACAGGTTCGTGAATACGCATAAAGCCGCGCCCGTACGGGCGTGGCTTTATGCGTATCGTTATTGCGCGCGAACGCGTCGTATCGTTACTTTCCGAATGCTTCGTCGAGCGCTATTATCGCACGATAGAATATTTCGGATAGCCGTGCGAAATCGGAGACGGGATAGCACTCGTCGGCGTCGTGCATGCGCGTATCCCGTCCGGGAAATACCGCGCCGAACGCTATGCAGCCGGGCAGTTCCTTGGCATATGTTCCTCCTCCTATGTGCAGAGGGACGGATCCGAAGTCTCCCGTGCAGTCGCGGTATACTTTCATGAGCGTGTTCACGAGTATGCCGTTTTCGTCGTGCACGAGCGGCGGCGCATAATGAAGCACGGTTATATCGGTGCCTTCCGGCAGTACTTTTCCGAGCGCGCGCATAGCGTCCTCTTCCGAGTAGATCGCGCACAGACGCATGTCCGCCGTCAGCGTTATTCTGCCGCCGCTCAGCGCACACATGCCGATATTGACCGTTGTGCTTCCCGTGACGTCTCTGCCGTTCAGACCGAGGCGTTCGGGAACGGACAGATCCCGGAAAAGTTCCGCGGCGCGTCCGAGTCCTTCGTCGGAAGGGAACATGGCTGCGAGACGCGGAAGCATTGCGGATATTGCGTTTACTCCTCTTTCGGGTACTGATGCGTGCGCGGCTTTGCCGTTTGTTTCCAGCGTTTCGCGGCCGCGCTCGCCGTTCACGATCGCGCGGCAGATCGCCGGGACTATGTTCGGTCTCGAACCGCCGTCGAGAGAGATGAGCTTTTCAGCCGTCTCCGCGCATCGCGGAAGGGTTATAGAAACGTGCAGTATGCCCTTTTCGCTCGCGGTGACGGGAAAGTCGGAGTCGGGAGTGAACGACACGAGGGGAATTTCGCAATGCGAGGCATAGTGTTTTATGCACGCCGACCCTTCTTCTTCGTTGCAGCCGGCGATCAGACGGATTCTTCCGTGTAACGGGTGTTTTTCCTTCGCTAAGCGCGCGAGTGCGTAAAGGCTCGCTATCAGCGGACCTTTATCGTCGCTGACGCCGCGTCCGTACATCGTTCCGCCGCGCACGTCCAGAGAAAAGGGCGGGCTTGTCCAGCCGTTTCCCGCAGGCACGACGTCGAGGTGGGCGAGAATGCCGACGGTAATTCTGCCGTCGCCGTATTCCGCCCAACCCGCGTAGCCGTCGTCGTCGCCCGTATTCAGCCCCATTTCGCGCGCGCGGGACAGAAACAGATCGAGCGCGCGGCGGTTTTCCGCTCCGAACGGAGCGCCGGGAAGAGGGGCGGAGGCGACCGACGGAACGGCAACGAGAGCCGCAAGATCCTGCGTCATTCTTTTTGTATCGTAGTTCATGCTTTTATTATATTTTATGCGCGCAATTATGTCAACTTTATTCATTAAAACTATTGACAACGTGGCTTTCGGCGTGTATAATATGCGATATGAATGCAGTATGCTTAACGGGCAATCGTCCGCATAAACTCCCTTTCAGGGAGGGCAGCCGCGAGCAGCAGCTCCTGACGGAACGAATGAAGAACGCCGTCACGGAGCTGATAGGAGAGGGCTACCGTCGGTTCATTACGGGCATGGCGCTCGGTTCGGACATCTGGTTCGCCGAATGCGTCATAGACCTGATGGATGTGTATCCCGACATAGAACTCGAAGCTGCCGTGCCGTATGCGGGTCAGCGCGACAGCCTTGCGGCTGCGGACAGATTCCGTTACGACGCGGTGCTGTCCAGGTGTTCGAAAGTGACGATGCTCGGCAACGAATATACCAAATACTGCATGAGCAGGCGCAACCGTTATATGGTGGATAATTCGGACGTTGTACTCGTCGTTCTTTATTCGGAAACGGGCGGAACGGCAAACACGCTTGCTTACGCGAAGAAAAAAGGCAGGCGGATAATAGATCTTTCGTCCGTGTGACCGTCGCACGTCGGTTGCAAGCGGAATAGAAATATAATAATCGGACGATAATAAATCGGACCGTGAGATCAGGAGACAGCTACTTATGGAGAAAAAGACGTATATACTCTGCCCCAGATGCGAACTCAACTACATGGATTCGAGGGAGAAGTATTGCGATGTATGCAAAGCCGAGCTGGGTATCGGCGAAGCGAGTTTCCTTCTTCCGGATGAGGAGGATGAATCGGAAGGCAAGCTCTGTCCCATATGCCACACCAATTACTGCGAAGAGGGCGAGGACATGTGCATAGAGTGCAAGAAGGAACGAGCTGCCAAGGAGAAAGACGAAGAGTCGGACGGCTGGAACGACGACGAAGAAGTTGCGGCGGATCTGGACGACGATCTCGACGATATGTCGTTGGGCGATCTGGACGACGAAGAGGAAGAAACCGACGACGCGTCATCCGAAGAGGACGATTTCGAATATATCAACCCGGATGACTTTGCCGAAGACGGCGATGACGACGATGACGAAGAGGATGACAATTTCACTGCCTGAAAGAAAGGCATAAACGCTGACGGACGCGCCCCGCATGAGCGGGGCGTTTTTTGCGCTCATAAAACCGTCGCGCCCGGCATACGTTATAGGGAATCGTAAAGGAGGAACGTATGAACGAAAATCTTTCCCGGGTGAGTGCGGGGTATATAAGAAAAGCCGCGGAAGTGCAGACCATTGCGCACATAAACGTGCGGTGCGACGGCGCTGCGGGCGTGCTGGGAGTGAGCGCGAACGCCGCAGTGCGCGTCAGCGAGACTATAAGCGGGGAAGTCCGTCTTGCCGGCAGAGAGTCCGTTGAAGTGACCGTGACGACTGAGGACGGGCTTAAAAAGGCGAGCGGATTTGCGGAAATTTCCGACAGGGCGGAGATAGAGGGAGTAACGCCGCAGACGCGCGCTTTTGCGGTATGCCGTGTGACCGATACGGATATAGTGTCGGTTGGCGGCGGCATCATAACGCTTGCTTCCGTCGTTGAGACGACGGTATATGTCGAGGAACGCGTATTCCTTCCCGATCCGCCGGAATCTTCCGAAGGCATATATACCGACAGCCGCGAAACGGAATTTTCACGGCTGACTTCCCGTACGACGGTGCGTATCGAGAGCGGCGACAGCGAAAAGCTGCCCATAACGGAAGTGGTTTGCTGCAATGCGGGATTTGCCGCGGACGCTCCGGAAGCGGCGCTCGACGCGGTCTATGTGTCCGGAAGATTCATCATAGAGGGCGTCGGTAAGACGGCTGACGGCGGCATTGCACCGTTTTCGGCGGAACTGTCCGCGTCTGCGGAAGCGGCGTCTGACGGCGCGCGCAGAGGCGACGTCGCGTTTGTCATGTGCGGCGGCGTATCCGTTGCCGAGAGCAGGAGCGAGAACGGAGTGACGCTGTCCGCGAGCGCCGAATTGTATACGGAAACTTACGGCAAGGTGACTGCCGCCGTGGTAACGGACGCGTTTTCTCCGTCGTGCAGACTTTCGCTGACGCGTTCGCATATATGCGGAATGATAACGGACGGCGCGTTTACTCTCACCGATAAGGCGGAGGGTATCGTCGCTCTTCCAGAGGGGGATGCGGCGGACAAAGTTACGGCGGTGTGCGGATTTACGGTCACGGCGCTTTCCGCATATGCGGAGAACGGAAAAACCGTGCTCGAAGGCGCGGCAGGAGGATATGTCGTATATTCCGATGCGGAAGCGGGCAGACGCGGTTCCGCAGTTGCGGAACTGCCGTTCCGGATCGTCACGGATATTCCCGCCGCGGACGGCGACGAGCCTCGTGCGTCCGGCACGGTACTGTCTGTGATCGCGCGTCCGGCGAGAAGAGGAGAAATTGCCGTGACGTGCACGCTGCGCTTTTCCGTGCTTTCGTGCCGCAGCGTTAGTGCGGATCCCGTCACGTCTGTGGCAGAAGGCGAACCGCTTGCGGATAAAACGGGCGTACTGTCCATGCACGCCGCGTCTGAAGGCGAAACGCTGTGGGAGTGCGCAAAAGCGCTGTCCGTCCCGCCGGACACGGTGCTTGCGCAGAATCCGGATACGGTATTTCCGATGTCGCGCGGGGATAAGGTATTCGTATTCCGGTCGGCGCGCGCCCGCGAATAATAAATTGCGGTATAGCGGCGGACGCTTGTCAAAAAGCGTCCGCCGTGTTATAATACGGTTATGAAGGTCAGGGCATACGGAAAACTGAATCTGTCGCTGACGATAACCGGACGGCGCGGCGGACTGCACACGCTGGACGGCGTTATGCATTCCGTCGGTATATGCGACGAACTGACGGTGACCGAAAACGACGTCATCGGAGTTACCGTGAACGGGGCAGACATTCCCGAAGAAAAAAATACCGCTTTTGCAGCTGCCGCGCTCGTACGCGAACGATTCGGGCTTGTTCTCCGGGCGGAGATAGTGAAACGCATTCCGGTCGGAGGAGGAATGGGCGGTTCGTCGGCTGACGCCGCAGGAGTGCTTGCGGCAGCCGCGCGCATGCTCGGCGATCGCGCGCTGCCCGGGCTGTTGACGATAGCCGCAGAGATAGGCAGCGACGTGCCGTTCATGCTTCGCGGAGGATGCGCGAGAGTACGCGGTACGGGAAACGAACTGACCGCGTTGCCGTTCGTTCCGTTTACCGCGCTCGTTGCGGACTGCGGCGCGGTAAGCACGCCGCAGTGTTACGGACTTTACGACACGCTTCCGGAAGAAAACGCGCCCGATCCGGAAGATGCGGTTGCCGACGTAATGCAAGGCAGATTTCCGCGCACGCCTTATAACGCGCTCGGCCGTCCGGCAGCCGTTCTTAATCCGCTTGTCGGAGAATGCGTGCGTGCGGCGGATGAAGCGGGGTATACGGCAGTCGTGACCGGCAGCGGCGGTTGCGTGTATGTGCCCGATGCTTCCGTCGGCGCGGAGCGCGTGTTTGAAAAACTGGGCGTTCCGTATTTCCGCGTCGATTCCGTGCGGGCGGGAACGGATGTTACAGTTTAGCTATGAGTTCGGCGATTATGCTTGCGTATTCTATGCTGCCGTCCTCGCCGTAAAAGCAGAGAGGAGGGTAGGCGACGCACCACCAGTTTGCTCCGTTCCCTCCGCCGAGTTCTATTATGAGCGCGTCGTATTCGCCTGCAGGATAGAATACGTCGCCGTAAGTGCGGTCGGGGAATTCTTCACGCCCTACGCGGGCTTCCGCTCCGTATCCGAATCCGCAAGCTTCGAGTATGCCGTCCGCTATCGCGGCGGTTTTTTCGGCATTGGCTTTTACGAGCCGATACGCTTCGTTGCGGCTGCGCGCGCCCGAAAGCAGCGGAGTGAGATATTCGGTAACGGCGTCGCGCACGACGTATTTCACCGCTTGGTCGACGTCCGAATCCGATGCGGCGCGTATATGTATGCGAATGGGGTCGTCCGCATCGGCGCATGCCGAAAGCGGCAGCGAAGCGAGCGCGGCGGCGCATACAATCATTATCATAACGGGAACTAATATTTTTTTCATACCCGCTATTTTTTCCGGAAGCAAATAAAAAACTCACGTGCAGCGCATACTGAAAATGTTGATTTTTACGGAAAAAGGGGGTAAACGCATGAAAAAGACGGGAATTGCTCTGCTTGCGCTCATGCTCGCACTCGGCGCGGGCGGCGCTGCGGGCGGAATGATCGCGGCGCGCGAAATGCCGTCCGTGACGGCATACGCCGCCAATATCGTCAAGGGCGACACTTACGACAACATAGTCAAAGTACAGCGGCGTCTAAAAGAACTGGGCTATTACAGGATAGCCGTGGACGGAATATGGGGACCTAAGACGCTGGCTGCAGTCAAGGCGTTTCAGCGCGATTACGGGCTGACGGTGGACGGCATAGTCGGAACATGGACGGAGCGCTCGCTCGGCATCACGCTGTCGGGAGGCGGCGCGTCGTCGTCTGACAGGGAACTTCTCGCGCGGTGCGTATACGCCGAAGCCCGAGGCGAACCGTATACGGGGCAGGTCGCCGTGGCGGCGGTCGTTCTCAACCGCGTGGATTCCGCGTCATTTCCGAACTCCGTTTCAGGGGTGATATACCAGCCGGGCGCATTTACCTGCGTGTCCGACGGGCAGATAAACTATACGCCGGACAGCTCGGCGTACAGCGCCGCCGACGACGCTCTCGGCGGCTGGGATCCGACAAACGGCTGTCTGTATTACTATAATCCCGCGACTGCGACGAGCAAGTGGATATGGTCGCTCAAAGTGGAAATAACGATAGGCAGACATTCGTTTGCAAGGGGGTGATCGGCATGAAAACATCGGCAAAAATATTTACGGCTCTGTCCGTCGTCATCGTACTCGGACTGATCGCCGCGGTTGTTGCGCTTGCTGTCGGCATGTACGGACTGAAAAACAGGGCTGACGAAAATGCGCGCCGTATCGATTATATGTATGAGACGGCGTTGTGCGAGAGTTTGGACGCGGTGACGGAAGCAGAAAACGATCTCGCAAAAATGCTCGTTTCTGCGGGCGGCGATACGGTTTCGCTCGCTTCGGATATACGGATGAGCGCCGGCAGCGCGGCGGCGCGGGTCGCTAATCTTCCGGTGGACGTATATTCGTATTCGGGACTGGAAAAGTTCCTCAATCAGGTGGCGGACTTTATGAGCGGTTATATCCGCGCGGCGGAATCCGGCGGCGACTGCGGCAAATATGACGAACAGCTGGAATCGCTTTACGACACCACCGTTTCGGTGCGGCGCAAGCTGGAAGAGGCTGCGGGCAAACTCGGCGGCGAGTATTCCATATCCGGAGAGATATCCGAAACGGGCAGCTTCGATATAGGCGAGGGCGAGTTCAATATCGAATATCCCGGAATTATCTACGACGGACCGTTTTCCGACAGCCGCGACACGTCGTGGAAGGCTCTCGACGGCAAAGCGGAGATAAGCGAGGAAGAAGCGCTCGGCGTGCTTTCGCGCGGAGCGGATATGAGCGGGCGGATAACGGGCAGAAGTTCCGGCGACGCCGAACTGTACTGCGCCGAGGGACGGACGGCGGACGGTACGCAGGCGTATGCGACGGTGACTGTGCGCGGCGGATTGATAGCCATGTACAGCGCGTATATGCCGTCCGGCAGCGGGGAGATCTCGCAGGAAAAGGCGCAGAAGCTTGCGCTCGGTTATGCGGAGAAGGCGGGATATTCGCAGACGCTCACTCCCGTGTGGTATAATTGTGCGGACGGCAGCGCGATAGTTACGCTCGTGCCCGAAATCGACGGCATCGTCTATTATCCCGATATGGTGAAGATAAAGCTGCGCGCATCCGACGGCGCGCTCACGGGCATAGAGGCGTGTTCGTACTGCGCGAATCACCGCGAACGCGATCTGCCATCCGTGCGCATGGATAAAGATGCCGTGCGTTCGTGCGTTTCTCCGAAGCTGTCCGTCGAACACGTACGTCTCGCGCTCATTCCGGACGGCGACGGCGAAAGACTTTGTTACGAAGCGGCTTCCGAATACCGCGGACTCGATTACTTCGTATACGTCGACGCAGTCAGCGGAAAACAGGCCGATATTCTCCGTGTCATAGACGATCGTCAGGGCAAACAGGTCATCTGACGGATACCGCGTGAGCGGAGAGCATGTGAAACGCCCGCGCTGCTTAAATCAGGCAGCGCGGGCGTTTTGCCGCAGATCAATATCAGGAAAAATATGCGATCTCCTCGCTGCGCGGCTTCCGCGGCGCGGGTTCCGCCGCCGCATAACCGAGAGCGCAGCAGCCGTATACTCGGTTTCCTTCGGGAACGCCGGCTTCGGATAGAAGGTCGCGCAGCTTTTCGCAGCTGTCGCCGCCGAGCTGATTTATCCAGCAGGAGGCGAGACCGACGGCGTGCGCGGCGAGAAACATGTTTTCGAGCGCGCAGGCGCAGTCGTCGCGGGAAGTGCCGTATGCTGGATCTGCGGAAACTATCACGAAAACGGGGGAGTGGTAGTTGCAGGAATATCCCTTATCGCCGTTGCGTTCGAGGTTCGACGACACCGACGCGTCGCCCGCGAGCGTGCGCACGCGTTCGTTCATGCGCGCGAGCCAGTCCGCATTCGTTACTACCGTGAAACGGCGCGTAAAGCGGCTCATTCCGCTCGGCGCACAGCGCGCGGCTTGAAGGATCGCGTCCAGTTTTTCTCTTTCGGGCATATCCGGCTTAAACGCGCGGCATGTCCGCCTTGTCATGATGCATTCGATTGCGTCCATAATGATTCCTCCCTGCGGGTATCAGTGTTTACAGCCGCTGCATGTCGCGCAGTTGTGCGTGCATTCGCCCGAGCAGCCCGAACTGCCTATTCTGCCGTAACACTTTCCCGAAAAACTCTGTCTGAGTCTGCCGCCGCACTTTTCGCAGGCGGGAGCGTCCTCCGCGGACTTTACCAGTTCTTCCTGCCGGTGTCCGCATACCGTGCATACGAATGACAGAAGCGCCATTTTCAGTCTATATCCTCCGTTGTTTCTCTGCCCCCGCTAAGTATCGTCCATTTGCCGAAGCCGATTTTTTTCAGCGCGGCGGCAACCGTTTCGTAATTATATCCCGTGCGCTCCGAACGGTGCGAATCGCTGCCGAAGTTGACTTTGCGCCCGCCGAGAGCGTAATACCTTTCGAAAATGCCGATATCCGGCAGGCATATCGTGCCCTCCGCCGCGCATCCGCCCACGGACGAATTCGCTTCGAGGATTTTACCCTTTTTTATTATCGTGCGCAGAATGTCGTCGATCTCGTCGGGAAAGTCTGCGTATAGCAAGGTCTTGCGCTCGAACGGTGAAGGGCGGCCGATATAGCCGAGGTGTCCGACGGCGTCCCAGCGGTACGGCGCGTCCAGACTTTCGCGCACGCAGCGCAGATATTCGAGATATGCGCCGCGTCTGTCGTAGCCGTTCCAGTATTCTTTCCAGTAGCAGTCGAGTCCGTGGCAGATATGCACGGAGTTGATGACGTATCCGAACGGGTGAGCGGCGAGCTTATCCGTTATCTCGGCGACGTCTTCGGGAGTGTATCCGACTTCGATTCCCGCGCACACCTCGATTCCGTTCATTTCCTCGTTTATGCGGCGGACGCGTTCGAAATACTCGTCCGTCACGAGGTAATCGAACACCGGTTCGTCCGCGGGGCGGGAATCGTTGGGAAAGCCGAGATCCATGTGTTCGGTATATGCGATGTATGAAAATCCCTTTGCCGCGGCGGCGCGCACGCCCTCTTCGATCGGGCGCGTGCTGTCCGGCGAGAACAGCGAGTGGTTGTGACAGTCCGCTTTCATCTTCTTCTGAGATCCTTTTCAGTTAAAGCAACACTTAAGCATACACGCTCATTGAATAATCTGCTCGCAATGCGCTCTCCGTATCTGTCTGCGAGCGCAGTGGGGGAGAGATTGGTCGTTATCAGCGTATGACGGCGGGCGTTCATGCGTTCGCTGACGACGGTATAAAGGTATTCGAGCGTGACGTTGCGCAGAATGCTCTCCGTACCGAGGTCGTCTATTACGAGCAGATCCGCGCCGAGCAGCGCGTCCAGCGTTTCGGAGCGGGACGGCTCGAATGACGTGTGGTATCTGCGGCAGGCGTCGTTGAATCCGAACGCCGTCAGAAACACCACGGAAAAGCCGCGCGCTTCCAGTTCGTTGGATATCGCGGAGGCAAGGCAGGTCTTGCCAGTACCCACGCTGCCGATAAGAAGCAGGTTTATGTTTTTCGTGTGCGGGAACTTGTCGCAGAATACGCGCATTGCGGAATACGCCGCATCCATCGTTTCGCGGTCGCGTCCGGAGAATACGGATATATCGCAGTCGGCGAACGTGAACTGAGGAACGGACGAACCGTCCGCGTCCATACTCGCCCTGCGCCGCGTGCAGTCGCAGTATCTGCCGCTCACATAGCCGGTGTCGCCGCAGAGAGGACATGCGGGCTGCGGATCGAAGTCGGCGGGTGAATAACCGTGAGCGGCGAGGAGCGCGTCGCGCCGCGCCGTGAGTGCGGCGATCTCATCGTCGCTTGCGCCGTCGAGAACGGCGGAGCGCAGTTGCTTTTCCGCATCTGCGAGCGTTTCGTCCGCGTCGAGCAGCGCGAGAAAGCGCGCCCGCGCGGCTGCGCGCCGTGCCGAATATTCGCTCTTTATGAGATTTGCCGCAGTTTTGCAATCCATTGCGTCAGATGTCCTCCGGGTTTATATGTTTGAGTTTGTAATTTAAGCTGTCTGCTTCATCATTGCTTAATTTTTGAGGCATGGCTGAATTTTGTGAATTTGTTTTAATATTAAGTTTTTTCGCTCCTTCGACGTCCGTCACGCCGCACTCGCGGTATTGCTTGACGAGCATGTGCATGCGCACTCGGGGATTCGCTTCTCCCATGCTGCGCTCCGCCGCGTATGCGAGCAGTTCGGGGGATATGTGCCAGTAGTTTGTCCAGATATTATAGCTGTCGCGGTCGCGGGAAGTGACGTCGCCGCTTATACCGGCTTTTTTGAGCAGAGCGGATATCGCCGCATCGAATTTGCCCTCTCCGGCAAAGCGCGCGCGTACCGCGTTCTCATCCGTCGCGCCCTCTGCCGCGCACTCCCGGAGAAGCGCGCTCATCTTTTCGCAGGACTTTTTTTCGTGACGGAAACAGTAGTCCGCGACAATAATAAGCGACTGCGCGTCGAATCCCGCTTTAAGCCATTCCTTGACGTACGTTTCGGCATAGTAATCGAGATGATTGTACCTCACATCGAGGCGCGCAAGCAGTTCTTTCGTCAGAGAAAGCAGGTTGTCGCGGCTCTTGCGATATTCCTCTATATCGCGCAGGTCT
Source organism: uncultured Eubacteriales bacterium (assembly GCA_949289095.1). Lineage (GTDB taxonomy): Bacteria > Bacillota > Clostridia > Christensenellales > Pumilibacteraceae > Protoclostridium. The sequence continues at coordinate 26,628 of CASEMM010000113.1, forward strand.
GTCAGTCCGTCCGCATGATAGCGGGTGAGAAGGGTATCCAGTCCTTTCATTTCGCCGTATACGCCCTTTGCGACGTACATTACCGCGGCGGGAGAAAATCCCATTTCCTCCGTCCATTTGCGGTACATGCGCACATCTTCGAAGTCCTGCGCGCGGCGGATTTTGAGCGTTTTGAACAGTTTCGCCACGTCCGACGATATTATGTCGCTTGCTGCGAGTTTAGCTTCCACTTCGTCCGCCGTGCGGCAGCCTTCGTTTGCGAGGTTGCGAGCAACGGTCACTATATATTTCCATCCGACGCTTTTTCCTTTCAGCCGCGCGCAATACGCGATTATTCCGAGCATGGCGTCCGTATCTATGTGACAGTCCTCGATGACCGAGTAATATTCGTTGAGTTCGCTGGGCAGAAAGTCGCGGTTGGGGAACATCTTCATCAGCATTTCGTTGAACGCCGTGAATTTCTTTTTCGAATACGTTTTGAGCGACGGACGCGTATAGCGCACCGGAGTGTACTCCACTTCGTACGGCGGCACGGCGGAAATGCGCACGAGTCCGTGATCCTGCCAGTAGGAGAAAGCCTCCATGACGTCGTCCTCCGTCATCCCCAGCAGTTTTGCCATGCGGTCGGGAGTGTTGTCCGCACCCGAATTGCCCTCTGCGAGCATCTTGCCGTATATGTATACCTTTGTATAGCTTTCGGGTGCGAAGGGCATAAGTTCGAGTATGAACACGTTATCCAGCTCGATCCCCGTCTTTGCCGTCAGTTCGCTGCTCAGCCGCGTAAAAGCCATTGATCATCCTCCGTTAAGCGCAATCGAATGCACGTATATAATATAATAACACATCCGCCTGTGATTGACAAGCGCTTTGCGCTTCGAAAAAGCGCGGCGCGGGATATTTCCCGCGCCGCGCGGCGGCAGCGTCATGCCGCATGCGTTTTTATCCGTTCTTTTTCAGCGTATATCCGTCTTTTGAATCGAGGACTGTCCAGCCCTTTTCCGCCAGTTCGGCACGAAGCGCGTCGCTCTCCGCCCAGTTTTTCGCCCTGCGTGCGGCGAGCCGTTTTTCCGCAAGTTCTTTCACTTCGGGCGGGATATCGTCATCGTGTTTCTCGTCGCATTTGTCCAGCGAGAGTCCGAGCACTTTGTCGGCGCGCATAGCCGCGTCGTAAATATCGCGCGACGGGGGATTTTTGAGAAGCGTCCACAGTTCTCCCAGCCCGAGCGGAATATTGAGGTCGTCGCTGACCGCGTCGGCAAAAGTCCTGTCGAAGTCCGCTATCGTTGCGGGATCGGTTTTTGTATCCGAATGTTTGCAAGCGGCTGTCAGCGCGAGCAGGCGGGAATATGCCGTCTTTGCGCCGTCCATGCCCTCGAACGTGAAGTTGAGCTTTTTGCGGTAATGCGTGTTGAGACAGAAGTAGCGGAAGTCCATGGGGGAGTAGCCCTTTTCCGCAAGTTCGTCCAGCGTGTATGTGTTGCCCAGACTCTTGCTCATTTTGCGCCCGTCAACCTGCATGAATTCGACGTGCATCCAGTAGTGAACCGCGGGGTGACCGAGCAGCGCTTCCGACTGCGCTATTTCGTTTTCGTGGTGAATGGGTATGTGATCGACTCCTCCGGTGTGTATGTCGAACGTGTCGCCGAGATACTTGCGCGACATCGTCGAGCACTCTATGTGCCAGCCCGGATAACTGCGTCCCCACGGCGAATCCCATTGCATTATGTGTTCTTTGGGAGCTTTCTTCCAGAGCGCGAAGTCAGCCGGATTGCGCTTTTCTCCGTTGACGTCCACGCGCGCGCCCGCAATATTGTCGGAAAGGCGGGTATTGCCGGACAGTTTGCCGTATGAAGGGAATTTCGATATGTCGAAATAAATTCCGTCGCTCGTTTCGTATCCGTAACCTTTTTCCACGAGCTGTTCGACGAATCCGAGCATGTCTGCAATGTGATCCGTGGCTTTTGCGACGATTTCGGGACGCTCTATGTTCAGCTTATCCGTGTCCTCGAAGAACAGCTTCGTGAAGTGCTCCGCGATCTCCCACGGCGTTTTGCCCGTCTTTTTCGCCGCGTTTTCCATCTTGTCGTCGCCGTCGTCCGCGTCCGAGGTCAGGTGACCGACGTCCGTTATGTTCATGACGCCGAGCAGCTTATAGCCGTTGAATTTTATTACGCGGCGCAGCGTGTCCATAAATATGTATGCGCGCATGTTTCCCATGTGCGCGCGGGAATACACCGTCGGTCCGCACGAATACATGCGCACTTCGCCGGGGTGTACGGTGATGAGTTCTTCTTTTTTCCGGGTGAGTGTGTTGTAAACTATCATTGTTCGTCCTCGCTGCAATCGCACGGCGATTTGCCTGCGGCGGTTTCCAGCCGTCTTATTCTGCGTTCGAGCGCGTTCAGTTTATCTTCGACGGGGTCGGGAAGAGCCTGATCGAGGTCGTCCGTGCGTTCTCCGTTGAGCCTGACCACGACTCCCGGCACGCCGACGACGGTGGCGTTTGCGGGAACGTCTTTGAGAACGACGCTGCCCGCGCCTATCTTTGCGTTTCGCCCTATCGTTATCGGTCCGAGCACTTTCGCTCCCGCGCTTATCATTACGCCGCTTTCGACGGTAGGGTGGCGTTTGCCCTTGTCTTTGCCCGTGCCGCCCAGCGTCGCGCCCTGATATATCGTCACGTTGTTGCCGATCTCCGCGGTTTCGCCGATAACTACGCCCGTGCCGTGGTCTATGAAAACGCCGTATCCGATCTTCGCGCCGGGATGTATTTCGATGCCGGTAAAAAATCTGCCGATCGACGAGATCATTCTTGCGATCAGCTTAAACCCCCTGACGTGCAGGTAGTGCGCGATGCGGTACAGCACGAGCGCGTGAAATCCGTTATACGTCAGAACGATTTCCCATGCGCCTGTAGCTGCGGGATCGTGCGTGCGCGCCGCTTCGAGGTCCGCCTTGATTTTGTTTATTTTTCTCTTCATACGCAGTCTCCGCGGCGCGTATCAGAGGAAAGAAAGCAGGTCGAGTACCGCGCCGAATTTGCTCACACCCTCATCATATTCTTTTTCATCGGTCAGAATGCCTTTGAATTTGTCTTCGAGCGCAATGACGGTGCGTTTGAGCACGTCCATGCCCTTGTCCGTTATCGCATACATTACGGCGCGCCTGTCGTCGGGACGGCGTGTCTTTGTAAGTTCGCCGTCTTTCTGCATTTTCCCGGTAAGCAGAGCGAGATTGGATTTGACCATGCACAGCTTGCTCATCAGTTCGGCGGGAGAAAGAGGTCCGCCCGAAAGCAGATAAAGCAGCTTTATCCGGAGAGTGAGCGGCTCCGCCTGCGTGCCTGAAAGATTGCAAGCGCTCCGCGACGCTATATCGAGTTCTATCAGCAGTTCGCCCGCCGACTTTCTCATGACGTGACCCCCTTGGCGGAGCGGTCGAATGCCGCGTATCCGCATTGCTTTGGATTATTATATAATAACGCGGCGGGTTCGTCAAGCGATATTCGGAATCTCTTTCCGCGCATTTTGCGGCGGGCAGCCGCTTCCGCTGTCCTTCGCGCCCGAATTTCATACCGAAATGGCAATTTTTTTTCAAAAAAGTATTGCAAAAGTTGCAAGTATATGCTAAAATAATTATACAGTCACCGAAACGGTGCAGTGAGAAAAATAATCAAACAGGAAGGGTCACACAATGAACATTACGGAAGTTCGTGTAAGACTGGTCAAAAAGGAAGAGGGTAAGCTGAAAGCCGTGGCATCCGTAACGATAGACGATTGTTTCGTCATCCATGACGTGAAGATAATCGAGGGCGCGGAAGGATGCTTTATCGCTATGCCTTCCAAACGCACGCCGGACGGCGAATATAAGGACATAGTGCATCCTCTTAACACGGAAACGCGCGAAATGATGGGGCGCGCCGTGCTCGCCGAGTATGAAAAGGCGAAGAGAGAGTCGGAAAGCGCGGGTGTATGACCCGTTTTCTCCGACTATGCAGAGGATGATCCGGACAGTATCGGCGCGGTGCATGCGCCGTACGCCGTATGCGCCGCATAGTTGCGGCGACAGACCGCAGATCGGAAAGGTCTGCGGTTTTTGCGTGTCAAAGTGTTGCAATACGCGGCGCGTTGTGTTACAATAAACTCATGAAAGTTGCAAAAGACGACAGCGGAATAACGGTTGAAGGGAGTGAATATTTTTCCGTCGCCGACACGCTGGAGTGCGGGCAGATGTTCCGTTTCGCGCCGCGCGGCGGCGGATATGAGGTGCGTTCGGCGGATAAGTCCTGCTTTTTGCGGCAGACGGAAAGCGGAGTCAGGATAGATACGTCCGATCCGGATTATTTTTACGGGTATTTCGCGCTTGACGAAGATTACGGAGATTATTACGAGCGTCTGCACGCTTTTCCCGAACTGAAAGAAGCAAGCGAAGCCGGCAGGGGAATACGCCTGCTCCGCCAGGATCCGTTCGAGATGATAATATCGTTCATCATCTCCGCGAACAACAACATTCCGCGGATAAAGGGCATCATAGAACGGCTTGCCGCGCGTGCCGGGCGGCGGACGAACGGCGGGTACGCGTTCCCGACGCGCGACGAACTGCTTCCGCTGACGCAGGCGGACTATGCCGCTCTCGGCGCGGGCTACCGCGACTCTTATCTGTACTCCGCCGTACGAACGGTGACGGAAGATTTCCTGAATGAGCTGAAATCTCTGCCGACTGCGGAGGCGAGGAAGATGCTTCTCACCGTCAAGGGCGTGGGACCGAAAGTGGCGGACTGCATAGTGCTGTTCGGACTGGGCAGACGGGATTCCTTTCCGGTGGATACATGGATGAAAAAGGCGCTGGGCGGCGGAGAATTGGATACGCCCGTAAAGATTCACGACTTCTATATGGCGCGGTACGGAGATCTCGCCGGACTTGCGCAGCAATACATATTCCATTACGCGCGCAACGTGGTTTCGGCAGCGCGCAACGATTGACATATCCGCATGCGCGGCGTATAATCGTAGTATGTTCGGAAAATACGAAAAGACGGGCGATATATCATACAGTCTCGGGGCTTTTCCCACGGTGGAGCTGATAAAGCGCCGCCCTCAGGATATCGAGCGCATAGCGCTCAGCTCCGATCTGCGCATGACGGACGAGCTGGAACGCATTCTCGCACCCGTGCGCGGCGTAACGGCTGTGGACGACAAAGCGATAGCGCGCGTTGCGAAAAAGGGCAACGTGTATATGGCGGGAGCGTTCCGCAAGCGCTTCGCGGAGTTCGGCGCGTGCAGTCACGTCGCGCTCGTACATCCGTCCGACGAGGGCAATCTCGGAACGATAATGCGCACCATGCTGGGATTCGGCATAAAGAATCTTGCCGTAATAGGCGAGGGCAGCGCGGACGCGTATAACCCGAAAACGGTGCGCGCGTCCATGGGCGCGATATTTTCTCTCGATATATGCGTATATCCGGACTGGCAGGCGTATGCCGCCGCGCATAAAGAGCGCAGGCTGATGTTCATGCTGGACGGACGCAGCGTTACGCTCGGTTCGGTACGCGCGGAAGAGCCGTATGCGCTCGTGTTCGGCAACGAGGGGGCGGGACTTCCGCCGGAACTCGCGGAAGAGGGAACGCCGGTCATAATACGGCACAGCAGGGATATAGATTCGCTCAATCTGCCGCAGGCGGTTGCGATAGGACTATACGAAACGACAAAACACATTTTCAGCGGAGATACATATCATGAGTAACCGACAGACCGTAATCGTCCTCGACTTCGGAGGACAGTATAACCAGCTTATAGCGCGCCGCGTCCGCGAGTGCAGCGTGTACTGCGAACTGCTGCCCTATACGACGCCGACGGACAAGCTGCTTGCAAAATCGCCGATAGGAATAATTTTCACGGGCGGACCGAGCACCGTTTACGAGGAGAACGCTCCGACGGTTGACAGCAGACTGCTCGAATCGGGTATTCCCGTGCTCGGCATTTGCTACGGATGTCAGCTCATCGCGCACATGTCGGGCGGCGTCGTCGCAACGGGTCCGCGCGAATACGGCCGTCAGACGCTCACTGCGGGAGACAGCAGGCTGTTCGACGGCGTGAAAAAGACGTCGCTGTGCTGGATGAGTCACACGAGTTATATAGAAAAGCTCCCCGACGGATTCAGAGTGACGGCGACTACCCCCACATGCCCCGTCGCGGCGGCGGAGTGCGAAGAGAAAAAACTGTACGGAGTGCAGTTCCACCCCGAAGTCATGCACACCGAAGAAGGAACGAAGATACTGCGCAACTTCCTCTATAACGTGTGCGGCGCGAAGGGCGACTGGACGATGGGCAACTTCGCCGCGGAAACGATTGCGCGTCTCAAAGAGAAGATAGGCGACAAAAAGGTGCTCTGCGCGCTTTCGGGCGGCGTGGACAGCGCGGTTGCGGCTACTCTCGTGCATAAGGCGTGCCCCAACCTCGTGTGCGTATACGTCGATCACGGGCTTATGCGCAAGAACGAAACTGCGGAGATCGTGCGCGTGTTCCGCGACGAGCAGGGAATGAACCTCATCGCGGTGGACGCGGGCGAGCGTTTCCTCTCCAAGCTCAAAGGCGTGACCGAACCCGAAAAGAAGCGCAAGATAATAGGCGCGGAGTTCATCAAGGTGTTCGAGGAAGAGGCGAAGAAGATAGGCGCGGTGGATTATCTCGTGCAGGGTACGATATATCCCGACGTGATAGAGAGCGGACTGGGCGCGAGCGCAAAGATAAAGAGCCATCACAACGTGGGCGGACTGCCCGACGTCGTGGACTTCAAGGAGATAGTCGAACCTCTGCGCGACCTGTTCAAGGACGAGGTGCGCGCGTGCGGCTTCGAGATAGGTCTGCCTGCGTCCATAGTCATGCGTCAGCCGTTCCCCGGTCCCGGGCTGGGCATACGCATAATAGGCGAAGTCACCGCCGAAAAGGTAAAGATATTGCAGGAAGCGGACTATATATACCGCGAAGAGATCGCCCGCGCGGGACTGGACAAGGATATATGGCAGTATTTCGCGGTGCTCACCAACGTGCAGACGGTGGGCGTCATGGGCGACGAGCGCACATACGACTATGTTTGCGGACTGCGCGCTGTCACGAGCGTGGACGGCATGACGGCGGACTGGGCGCGCATACCTTACGACGTGCTGGAAGTCATTTCCTCACGCATAGTGAACGAGGTTAAAGGAATCAACCGCATAGCATACGACGTTACGTCCAAGCCTCCCGCAACGATAGAGTGGGAATAAGGACGTTCGGATAAGGAGGAAAAGCGATGACGGGAGACATAGGTTACGGTATATGGATATCGGCATAATCATATATACGTATACGCGCTTCGGTCGTTATAACGGCGATGGCATGACCCGCGGGAAACCGCGGGTTTTTGCGCGCCCGCCGAGCGCATGCCGGTTGCCGCGATAAAACCGTCCGACGGCGCTCACAGCGCGCCGCTTTCTTTCAGACGAGAAAGGTGTTTGAAGAACGCCGACTTTCCTATGCCGAGGTTTTTCATCGCCGCGCTGCGGGAAACGCGTCCTTCCGCATATCCGCGCATCGTGAGTATGAAATCGTCGGAATATACCGTGCGCGGCCGTCCGAATTTCACTCCGCGCGCCTTTGCGAGGCGGATGCCGTCCGCCCGGCGCGTGCGTATTTTCGTGCGCTCGTTTTCCGCAACGAACGAAAGCACCTGTAAAACGACGTCCGCGATGAATCTTCCCGCGAGCGTGCCGCCGCGCGAGCGCGTGTCGAGAACGGGCATGTCTATAACGCAGATGTCCGCGCCTATCGTTTTCGTTATGCGTTTCCATTCGGAGAGTATCTGTTCGTAGTCCCGTCCCAATCTGTCGAGCGAAAGTATGACGAGGAGATCTCCGCGCCGCAGGACATCGGTCAGCCGTCTGTACTCCGTGCGCTCGAAGTCCTTACCGCTCCGTTTGTCCGAAAAAACGTTTTTTACGGGTACTCCGAATTTATCGAACGCTTCGAGCTGGCGGGCAAGATTCTGATCCGAACTCGAAACGCGCGCATATCCGTAAATATTCATATATGCACCTCCGTCGCATCTGCGTTGTACCGCGTAACGCAAAACAGCCGTCCGCGAAAAGTACGCGTTTCGCGGAATAATAATTTTGCGAAATTACGGCAATACTCTTGCAAATAATATCATATATGTGTTATACTGAATACGGAAATCGGATGAAAAAACATGCGCATCATGCCGTCCGCGAAACGCGTACTTTTCGCGGAGACGGAGAAACGCCCGTTTCATCCGATCGTATCACGAAACGAAACGTCGTCTGGGGAGCAGGATGAGAGAGAATTACGGCAGCATAAAAGAAACGCTCGGTGAATGCGGTTCCGTAAAAGAATACATAGCGCATAAACTGCATCTTCTCGATGAGTCCGGACGCGACATGCGTGCGCTCTTCGGGCTGATGTTTTCCGAACGCGGCAACGTCCTCGCTGAAACGACGGACGGTTTTCGCGTGCGCACGATTACGTACGGGGAGTGCGCGGACGGCATAGAGCGCAGATCCGCGCGCCTTGCGTATCTTCTTTCTTCCGTGCCGCACGGCTCGAAAGTGGGGCTTTGCATGGAAAACTCTCCGGATTGGATAGAGATCTTCTGGAGCATTCTCAAAGCAGGTTACGAGCCGCTGCTCGTCAACATGCGCGCGGACGACGAAACGATCAACTCCGTTTTTGAGGAATACGGCGTCCGTGCGGCGGTATCGGACGGGCGCGGGCTGAATGCGGAGATACTCGTTTCTCCCGCGCAGATAGACGAGGCTCCCGCTCTGCACGGCGCGGAAAACGCGCCGTTCGGCAATGAAGTATATTTCATGTCGTCGGGAACGTCTTCGCAGCTCAAAATCTGCGGATATACCGGCGAAGAATTTTGTCATCAGATACGCTGCAGCGCGGATATACTGCGCAGAAGCCGCTCGATAAAACGGCATTGGCGCGGCAGGCTCAAACTGCTCGCATTCCTGCCGTTCTGTCACATTTTCGGATTCGCGGCGGTGTACGTCTGGTTCTGCTTCTTTTCGCGTACGCTCGTGTTTCTCGGAGATATGGCGCCGGATACCATAACGGATACGGTGAGAAAACACGGCGTCACTCACATATTCGCCGTACCGCTGTTCTGGGAAAAGCTGTACGACGCTGCCGTGGCAAAGATAAAAGAGCGCGGAGCGAAAACGTACCGCAGGTTCTTGCGCGGAATGAAACTCGCCGGAGTGCCGGTCATAGGCAGGCTGATAAAAAAATTCGCATTCCGCGAAGTGCGCGACAACATATTCGGTGAAAGCGTGATGTTCATGATAAGCGGCGGCGGAAACATATCCGAACGCGCGATGCGCTTTGCAAACAGGATCGGTTACAGACTGGTCAACGGCTACGGGATGACGGAAACGGGTATAGCGTCCGTGGAACTTTCGGAGCGCGCGTCCGTGCGGGAGCGGCGTTCGGTGGGCAAGCCCTTCGGCTGCGTGCGCTTTGACATAAGAGACGGAGAACTGTTCGTACGCAGCGACGCGATGGCGCGCGATATATTCGTCGGAGGGGAACGCGTCGCGGCAGACGCCCGCGGCTATGCCACCGGTGACCTTTTCGAATGCGTGCGCGGCGAATATTATATTCTGGGAAGAAAAGACGATCTGCTCGTCGGTGCGAACGGAGAAAACCTCAATCCCGAACTCATCGAACCTAAACTTGCCGCGGACGGAGTTCGCGGACTGTGTCTCGTGCGAAGCGGCGGGGGGATCGCGCTGGTCGCTGAAATTTCCCCTTACTGCGGCGGAAACCGCATTTCGAGCATACGTTCGGAAATCGCATCGCGTATCGCCGCGCTCGGACTGAGCGGTTCGGTCAATGAGATAGTGCTGACGACGAGCCGTCTTATCGGTGAAAAGGATTTCAAAATTTCGCGTTCGCGTGTCGCGTGCAGACTGGCAGCCGGCGAACTTTGCACGGTAACGGCGGATACCGCCGGCGGCGACGAATCCGATACGCTCATTACCGGGAAACTGCGCGGCATATTTGCGGAAGCGTTGAACAGGGATGTTGCGGAAATAGGATGCGACGACAATTTCTTCTTCGATCTCGGCGGTAGCAGTCTGGATTATTTTGCCATGGTTTCCGCTGTATGCTCGGAGTTCGGGATCGGATTTCCGTCGTCGGATACGGCAAGCGCGGCAACCGTGCGCGACGTTGCAAAACTCATAAAGTCATTTTACAGCGAGGAGGATATACACAAATGATAGCTAAACCTATGGGACTTTCGGTTTCGGCAGGATCTCTCAACACTAAGTGGAAAGAACTGCTGTTTTCCTTTTCCGGATTCGGCCCCAACTTTCTGATGGTTCTTATGGGCGCGTTTTATTCGGATGCGGTTAACCCTGCCGGATTTATGGATAATACGGCCGGGCAGTCCATAGTCGGAACGATCTGTCTTGTCGTACCCGGTCTTTTTTCCGTGCTTATGCTCGTTGCGAAGGCGTTCGACGGACTTATCGATATCCCGTTTGCGTCGGTAACGGACAATCTTTCCACGAGATGGGGCAGGAGACGGCCGCCGATAGCGATATGTTTCGCTCCCATGGTAGTATCTTTCGCCATGTGCTGGCTGCCGGTATTCGGAACTGCGGAGAGTGCGCAGCTCGGCAATACGATTTGGTTTATTCTGTGGGCGCTCGTGTTCTTCTCGACGTATACGATGTGTCTGATTTCCTTTTACGGCAGTCTGAGCACGGTATGCAGCGACGAGGCGCAGCGCCTGCGCGTATCCAGTTTCAAGTCGTTCTTCGATACGATTTCGTACTGCATCGTATATGCTCTCGTACCGGTGATAGTCAGCGCGCTGAACAACGCGTCGGGCGGTTCGCTCGGTATGGATGAATTCGTGTTCATGAGCCTGCCGCTCATGTTCACGATGATCATTCCTCTTTTCATGATAAAGGAGGGGGCGAAATACGGTTATCCCGAAAACGAGGGCGCGGAAAAACCGCAGAAAATAACGCTCGGAAAGTCGCTTAAAATCACGTTCAAGAATAAGATCTTCCGCAATTGGCTGGTAGTCAACTGCTGTTCGTTCTTCGGGTTGCAGATGTTCCTCGTTTCCATGAACACGATGATAATAGGCGGAATGGGAATGAACGCGCTCGAAATGATGATGCTCAATACGTGCGCGTTCGCTCCCGTGCCGATAATGCTGTATCTGTTCCGTAAAATGAAAGAGCGAAGGGGACTGCGATTCACGTATCAGACGTGTCTGCTGTCGTTCGCTCTTGCGATACTCGGATTCTTTTTCGGCTCGAAACTCGTTTGCGGGGACAATAAAACGGTGCAGTACATAATAGGCTGCGTGGGCGGCGTGCTCGGAAGCTGGGCGATAGGTTCGTTCTTCATGATGCCGTACATGGTTCCGTCGCAGATATCCGCGGTTGAGGAAAAACTGCTTAAACGCAATCACAGCGCCATGTATTTCGCGGCGCAGGCGTTTGCGACGAGTATCGTCGGCGCGGTCGCTTCTTACGGAATATACGATATAATAAAAAACATATTCTTTACCAAGAGCGGGTCTTTCGTCTGGGCGGAAGCGGTGGCGGAAACGGGCAAGAGCGCGTCGCAGGTAGCGGCGGAAACGCTCGGCGTCGCAGAAGACGCGGTGTATAATTTCGGAACCACGCTCGTTCCGTTCGTCGTTGCTATCATGTGCATCGTCGGATTTTTGTTTGCGTTCAGAATGCCGAGGGATTATAATCATAAGGAAGTGGCGATGGCTTTCCTCCGAATGGATCCCACGCTGGATATTTCCGAATATATCAACGAAGAAGAGCCGAAGCCCGAAAAAGGCGAGATACTGTTCGTTCAGATAGGACTTTCCGTGCTTTCCGGGTTCATATTCGGATTCATATGGCTTGGCTTCATGCTGCGCGCGATAAGAAAGGCGGCGGGCGAAGCGCTTAAAGTCAGACTCAACCCTCTGTTCTGGGCGCTCGGCTGCTTTATTCCGTTCGTCGGCATATACGTTCTCATAAAGCGTCATTCCGAACTTGCCGCCGCGGCAGAGAAATACGGGCTTTCGATAGGCAGAAAGACGGCGGCGTTCATCGTTACGGGTATACTGCTGCCCGTGCTTCCCGTGAACGTGGTCGGTCTGTCGCTCATGCAGCACGATCTGAACAGATACTATGCTGCGGAGAGAGCGGCGGATGCCGCTGCCGCACCCGCAAAAGGAGTCGCAACGGCAGATGAAGCTGTTTAACGCCTTCGTAAAAGGAACGGCGTGGCCCGTACAGTGGCTGTGCTTCCGAACGAAAGTGTATTACGCGGACAAAAAGTCGCAGAGCAGAAAGATAAAAGGTCCGGCTATAATAATTTCCAATCATACGTCTGTATACGATTACGCGGTATTTTTGTTCGTGTTCTGGCGCAGAATGCTGCACTATCAGATGGCGGAGTGCCTGTTCAGAAAGAAATTGCTCGGCAGGTTTCTTCGTGCGATGGGCGGGATATACGTCGACAGGGACGCGCGCGACTTTTCATTCGTGCATAAGTCGCTCGGAATTCTTGCGAAAGGCGGAGTCGTCGGCATATTCCCGGAAAGCCGGCTGCCTCTCGAAGGCGAGGAACGGCCTCTGCCGTTCAGAACGAGCGCGGCTTATATCGCGCTGGAAAGCGGCGCGCCGGTCATACCCGTATATACGGACGGCAATTACTTCGGACGCGGGCGTGCGCGCGTAATAATAGGAAAGAGCATTTCGGTGAGAGAGATGTGGAACGATTCGCTCGGTTACAAAGCAAATCTCGAAAACATTTCCGCCGGATTGAGACATGCGGTCATCGCATTGAAAGATGAATTAGACAGGCAGCGTGAAGAGGAAAGAAGAAGAAAAGAAAAAAAGAAGACGCACGTTGGGACTTAGATATTTCGTGTATGATTTCGTCAAATGGACGGCAGCGCCGTTTCTGATGCTCGCATTGCGTCCGAAAGTTTATTTCGAAAACGAAAACGCGAAGAAACACGTTAAGGGCGGAGCGCTCGTCGTGTCCAATCATACGGGATATACCGACTGCGTCAAACTGCACTTTTCGCTGTGGTACAGACGGCTGCATTTCGTTGCTACCAAGGATATGTTCGAGGGCAGACTTTCGCGGTGGTTTTTCCGCAGACTGCTGTGCATTCCGGTGGATAAGGATAATTTCGAAATGCGTACGTTTGACGAAGTAGGCGAAAGGCTGAACGAAGGAAGCGTCGTGGTCATATTCCCGGAGGGACGCATTAACCGCGAGGGCGGAATCGAATATTTCAAGGCAGGCGCGGTGCTTATGGCAATGAGGTACAAAGTTCCCGTCGTGCCGGTCGTTCTCATTCGTCCGTCGGGAAGATTCGACCGCACGCGCATAGCGGTAGGAGAGCCGATAGACGTATCGGGCGGCGGCTGTACGCTTGCCGGTGTAAACGAGATTGCGCGCATGCTGCGCAAAAAGGAAGAGGAACTTACGGAGCTTGTCGCGCGGCGCCGCCGGAATAAAAACAAACTCAAGGAAGAAAAATGACCCGCGAAGAAATTACAGAAAAACTGAGAAACATACTGGCGTCCGCCGCCGACGACGGAGCGGAAATCGCCGAACGCGCGACGGAGGATTCCGATCTCGCGGCAGATCTCGGACTGTCGTCCATAGGAGTGCTGCTTATGGTAATCGCGATAGAAGAACGCTTCGGAATAAAATTCGGCAACGTGCGTCTCGGCAGTTTCAGGACTGTGGGCGACGTAGTCGATTACATTCAGAAATCGACCGCGTAATGAAGTGGACGTTCGATACGCCCGAAGCGGGCGATATGGTGCGCGTGCGCGTCGGCTCGATTTATCATTACGGAATATTTGTTTCGGATGAGGAGATAATACAGTTCGGTCCGCCGCCGTCGGACGTGCGCCGGCTCGCGTCCGGAGAAGACATACGCGTGATCAGTACGGATGCGGACGGTTTCCGTTCGGGCGGGTTCATCGAAACGGGCAGACCGGGATTCTCCGAGCGTGTGCGTGCGCGCCGCCGCGCTGCCGTCGTTGCATATGCCCGTTCGCAGCTCGGCAGAGGCGGTTACGATATCCTTCGCAACAATTGCGAACATTTCGCGCGCGAATGCCTGTTCGGCAAAGGAGAATGCGCGGTCGTGGATAAAGCGCGCATAGCGGCGCGCGCAATGCCGTCCGCGGACGTATATCTGTCCGAAGTGTCCGGTTCTGAAACGACGCGCGTTTATCCTCCGGACAGAGAGAGCGAAATAAGAAGCGCGTGCAATGCCGCCGTCGCCGCGCAAAAACGCACGGCATGGAGACTGCTTTGCGTCGCAATGAAAAATTCAATGGGGATCGAACCGGAAAAGGCGGAATTCCGCCGTACGGAAAACGGAAAGTGGCTCTGCGACAAGTGCATGTTCTCGCTGACCCATACGGCGGGATATGCGGCTGCCGCGGTATCGCGTTTTCCCGTCGGCGTCGATATGGAAGAGTATTCCCGCACGCGCGATCTGCGGAAACTGTACGGGAAAATCGTTTGTCCGGAAGAACGGCTCGTATACGGAGAAGACCCCTCGGATACGGACGTGCTTCGTTTGTGGACGCGAAAAGAAAGTATTTTCAAACGGTACGGAGACGGCGGTTTTGAACCGTTGTCCGTTAATACCGAAAAGGAAACGGCGGTTACGCGGATACCGGTTAAATATCCGCTTGTGATTTCCGTATCGGCGGAACGTCTCGCTTACTTTTCGATATACGAAGTGTCTGCGGACGGAAAGGTCATAAGTCCGCTTGCGGGCAGAAACGCATAAAGGAGGAGAACAGTATGTATTGCAAATTCTGCGGTAAGTACACGAACGAAACCGACGCGGTGTGCGCCGAGTGCAAGAGCAGAACGGCAAAGAACGCCGCCCCGCAGGGCGGCATTCAGGGACAGCCGCCGTACGGGGGCGCGGGATATAACGGAGGAAACGTTTATCGCGGTATGACCCCGCCCGCACCCGCGCCGCAGCCCGGGTCGCCTTACGGAAAACTGTACGGATTCGGTCCCGCGCTCGCATCGGCGATATGCGGTTGCATAGGAGGTCTTGTTCTTTTCTACGGCTGGCTCTCCATACTCGTGTTTCTGCCGGCGTTCGTTTTAAGCTCCGATTCGCTTCTGACATGGCGGATCACATACATTTTCATGATAGCGGTGGGGTTCATCCTCGGCGTGATCGCGCTCGTGCTCGGGATTAAGGGCATGCGCAGCTTCTTTGTCGCCAAGCGCAACGGCGGGAAGGCGATAGCCGCGCTCGTGCTCGGAATAGTGGGGCTGGTATCCGGGGCGTTGACAATGCTTCTGGGACTGATCGTGCTCATATCCGTCGTGCCCGGAATGTTCGTATAGCGGGCGTGGATTGCGGATACGAATCAGACGGCGCGCGGGAGACAAATGTCTCCCGCGCGCTCTGCCGCTGTCGCGCGTTTGGCATGTAAACGCACGTCCGTGTGCGGCGAGCAAAGAGCGGCACATAAACCGCGTCGTTATTCCGCTCCGAAGAGCAGCTTTTCGGCATTTGCGTGCAATATCATATCGAGAGTGCGTTTGTCACGCACGGCAGAGCTGACGAAGTCGAGGTTGGCGCGTATGTCCCTCCACGGCGAGTCGCTGCCGAACAGCAGTCTGTCTGCGGGGAGAACGGAGAGAACGTGGCAGAACCGTTCGGGAGTGAATTGCGATGACGCGAGCGAAAGGTCGGCGTATGCTCCGCAGCCGGCAAGTACGGCAAGTTCCTTATCCGTTATTCCGTAACCGCCCGTATGCGCGAGTACCGTGCGTTCGGGGCAGAGAATATCGAACAGCGGCAGAAAGTCCGAGGGGTAAACGTCGAGATCCGTAGGCGTGCGCCCGGGTCTGCCGCAGTGGAACACAGCCGTTATTCCCGCGTCGCGCACCGCGCGCCACAGCGGAACGAGACAGGGATCGCCGAGAACGAAGTTCTGCATGTTCGGGTGAAATTTTACGCCTTTAAGCCCTTTGTCCGCATATTCGCGCACGAGCGCGGGAGCGTTTTCCGAATGCGGGTGAACTGAAAAAAAGGGAATTATCCCGTTCCCGTGAGTGTTCAGCACGAAATCGTTGACGGTGCGCTCGTGCCCCGGTCTGCCGCACACGGGCAGCGCGACTGCGAGTTTGACGCCCGCGCCGCGCATAGCGTTTTCCAGCCCGGCAAGCGTGCCGTCCGCATCGCCCTCGACGACGTCGTCCACGCCGCGCAGCGCGCGCCGTGCGAGACAGGGCGGGTAATAGTGAGTGTGAAAATCTATTGTCATCACGCAAAAGATTAACATAAATTTCTTCCGCGGTCAATCGGATAATTGACGAAACGCGAAAGCGGGTGTATAATAATCATCGGGGAGATTTGCATATGAAAGTACTTATGATCAACGGAAGTCCTCACAGGGACGGTTGCACGAACGCCGCGCTGACCGTGATAGGGAATACTCTTGCAGAACAGGGTATAGACAGCGAGATCGTGCATATAGGCGGTGCGCGTATAAGCGGGTGCGTTGCGTGCGGGTATTGCCGCAAAAGCGGCTCGCGGCGCTGCGCGATAAAGGACGATATCGTCAACGAAGTGATAGAAAAGCTGGACGCCGCGGACGGACTTGTCGTCGGTACGCCGGTATATTACGCGTCGCCGAACGGCAGCATCGTAAGTCTGCTTGACCGCGTGTTTTATGCTCACGGCGGCTATCCGCACAAGCCCGCGGCGGCGATAGCGTCCGCACGCAGAGCGGGGACCGTCGTCAGCGTGGACGAGCTGAACAAGTATTTTACGATAAGTCAGATGCCCATCGTCTCTTCCACCTATTGGAACGAGGTGCACGGTTCGCGGGCGGAGGACGTGCAGAAAGACGAAGAGGGCGTTGCGACCATGCGCAATCTCGCGCTTAACATGGCGTGGATGCTCAGATGTATAGAGTGCGGCAGGGCAAACGGCATATTGCCGCCCGAAGTAGGCAGCGTTCCGAGGACGAATTTTATCAGATGACGGCGTAAACCGTCGCGCGAAAAGGAGAAAACATGTCGCTTCCGCAAGATCCGTATATTCTGCTCGGGTACGTCAACATGAAACTGCGCGACAGCTATTCGTCACTTGACGAGCTGTGCGAAGAGGAGGGAGTAAGCAAGGACGAGATAGTGTCCGCCCTTGCCTCCGCAGGCTTCTCATACGACGAAAAGCACAACGCTTTCGTCTAGCG
>CASEMM010000114.1 GCA_949289095.1 uncultured Eubacteriales bacterium
CGGCATGAGCGCGTCGCCCTCTGCAAAGAAAAGTCCGGTGAGCGCTCCCGCGAAAAGCACCGTTGAAGCTATCGCTAGCCATGCCGGCGCGCGGCGCGCGAAGCGCACCGACTCCGAGCGCAACGCCGTTATCGACATATAACCTATGCGCGCGGCGGGCGGCGCGCACGCGGCGAAAGCCGCTGCCGCAGCAACCGCGAAAGCCAGCGCATACTTCCACGCTTCGGCGTAAACGGTAATGCCCGCCACCTGCGCTCTCAATATGTTTTCCGCAAGTTTCAGCACTCCCGTTCCCGCCGCCAGTCCCGCAACTCCGCCCGTAAAGACGTAAACGCATACTTCCGCATACATTATCGCCATGCTTTGGGCGGGAGTTGCGCCGGACGCTTTGAATTTCACGAGTTCTTCGGTGCGGTTCCTCGCTATGACGGAATAAGAAAAATATATCATCACCGCCATAAGCATCGTCACCGCCGCCACGGCTATGGAGAGAGTTTCCATACTGCCCGAAACGGAATCTTCTATGGCGTTCTCGGCGTAACCGTCGGCGATATATACGGTAAGTTTGTTGCCGGTTATTTCGCGCACCGCTTTTTCCACGGCGCTTACTTCGACGTCTGCATCCGGCTCGCGCAGATAAATGAGAAAGTTGCCGAAACGCCTTGTCGCGACTTTACCCTCGAGTTCCGAATAATCGATGACTATTTTTTCGGAACCGCCGTTGGTATAATAAAATCCCGTGGAATTGAACACGGACGTTATCCTCACGGTAACGTAGCCCGTGCCCTCGTAATCGAGCGGCGTTCCTTCCACGCATAGTTTTACCGTGTCGCCCGCGTCCGCTCCCGCCGTTTCCGCGAATTTATGCGAAACCGCCCCCGATAGTTCGCCTTCGCGCGGCTCCGCAGTCCGCAAAACTTCGGATCCGCTCAATCTGTTGAGCGCCTCCGCGTCGTCGGTAAACGCGCATTCCACGGCGAGCGTAACGTCTTCCGTCTTGACTGCGCTGCCGCCGATGTAACCGTAGGCAAAATAATCCCTTACATATTCCGATCCGTCGAGATAGGCGAAAAGCTCCGCACAATCGTTTTGCTCCGTCAGTTCGACGCGCATATCTCCGCCGTTGAACCTGCTCTCCGCCCACAAAGAGGAAATATCGTAAAACATCGTCCGCACGCTGAACGCAAAAAGCATACACGCCGTGACGAGCATTATCGAAAATACTATCACAAAGGACTGTAAAGGATTCTTGCGTATGCTGTTGAGAGTGTGTTTCGCTATAACTTTCACTACCTTCGTTTACCCCCGTACCACCGGCGAAGAACATATCTTCCCGTCCGTTATGTTGACTATCCGCGTACCGTACAAAGCGTTCCGCTCGCTGTGCGTCACCTGCACCACGGTGACGCCGTACTCGGCGTTGATCTTCGCGAGCAATTCCATTATCTCGCGCGAATTAACGCTGTCCAGGTTCCCGGTAGGCTCGTCAAGGAGCACTATTTCAGGCTTTACGATAAGACCGCGCGCGATAGCCGTGCGTTGTTGCTCCCCTCCGGATATCCTTGCCGGCAACGCGTTTTTGCGTGCCGTGAGCCCCGTATAAGCGAGCAGTCCGTCGAGATCGTCTTTGACCTCGGCTCTGCTTTTTCCCCGCAGAAGCGCGGGTACCAGAATATTCTGTTCCACGGTAAGATAAGGTGCGAGATTGAAAAACTGAAATACGAAACTCAATTTGGTACGTCTCATGACGGCGAGCTTTTTCTCCGTGTAAGCGGTGACGTCCTCCCCGTCTACATACACTTTGCCTTCGGTGGGCTTAACTATACCGCCCATTACGGACAACAGCGTCGTTTTACCGCTGCCCGAAGCGCCGAGTATCGAAAGGAATTCTCCCTTTTCCACGGCGATATCGACGCCGTCAAGCACTTTGACGCCGCTCGCGTAACTGTGTGAAACTCCCTTCAATTCGATAACAGGCATTTTTCCTCCGACAAATCAGTTCAGCTTTTTGATCTCTTTGGCGGGCACGCCGCCGACTACAGTATAAGGCGGCACGTCTTTATTCACTACCGCGCCTCCTTTTTTCGCTATCGCGCAGAGCGACTTCTCTACCATGTCGAGATAAAGATCGCATACCGCGTAACGGTGAGTTTGCCTGAAGAGTTATTCCTTTTCGGACGTTACCGCTGCCGCCGCTTCGTCGCCTAGGTACCCCATCTCGGCTGCGCGTTCCGCGCTTATAACTCCGAGTTCAACGGCTTCTCCGATCTGAGACGGATC
>CASEMM010000115.1 GCA_949289095.1 uncultured Eubacteriales bacterium
CTATTGCGCGCTCTTCCGGGCTGACGTATGCCGAGCGCGGCAGATCGGTATTTATGGAACCGTCGGCAGTGACTACCACTCCTATGGTCGAATGATCGCCGATCACCTTGCGCGTTCCCGTTTCCGCAGCCTGCGTAAACGGCATTTCCTCATCGCTCCACGGAGTCTTTACCATACGTTCGCCGTCCTCTCCGAACGCGCCCTCCGCGCCTTCCGCCATATAGCCGACGCAATCCACGAGCCGCACGTTCACGTCCAGCCCGTCGCCAAGCGTCACTCGCACCGCCTCTCCCGGCACGAACTTCGGCTGCGTCGTCATTATCGTCCTGCCGTTTGCGCTCTGCGGCAGCTCGTCGAGCATTCTGCTTTTTTCGGGATCGTCCGCCAGTCTGGGCAGAACGAGGTTCTGCATAAAGCTGCGTATAAACGTGGACTTGCCCGCCCTGACGGGTCCTACCACGCCGAGATATATATCTCCGCCCGTGCGCTCCCTGATATCCTTATATACGTCGAATCCTTCCATTCCGCGTCCTCCTGCATGAATATATGCTGCCCGGCTCCGACATATGCCCGCCGCGCTATACGAATATATTCGTTCTGCCGAAAAAACATGACAAAACGCCGGCGGAAGCAATGCTTCCGCCGGCGCAGTCAGCCGTATACCGTCAAGGCGGTATTTACCCGCGATTTATGCTGCGGGAGTTATCGTCCAGAGCCACATAAGGTTGGACACTCCGGCAGTGCTTCCCCATGCGCATACCACCGCGTACGTCACGTCGTTATAGGTAAATATCGCCTGAACGTTGAAGTTTGTCGACGGCGTGCCCGGGCTCTGAGGGGCGCACACTCCCTTATACTTGCCTTCCCAGTCAAGCACGACTATGGGCAGGTTTTTCTGATTGTCTGTGCCGTACGAAACATAAATGTATTTATCGTCGCAGGCAACGGACTTCGCGCTCATTCCGTCCGTCGCTCCGTCCGTTTCGAGCGAACCGAGATCGACGTCGTCATTTATCTTTTCGTTATCCGTCCCGTACAGTGACAGCGTGTTTCCGTTAAGCACGGCATATCCGTGTCCATCGTCATACGCAGCACTGTCCGCAGATGTAAACGGAAGATCGCCGCTGCCGACAAGCGTGAAATTAGCATGATCGTCGCTGCCGAATGCATTTACGGGTACGGAATAAATACCCTTTTCGAGTATGCAATAGATATTCGTACCGTCGGTAAACATCTTGCCGAGTTTTCTCGATCCGTCGTTCGCGATCAGTTCGTAATCTACTATTTCGAACGTTGCGGGATCTATCTTATACACATACGCGGGGACTCTGTCTCCCTCGTTATGCACGGTGCAAACGTACAGATACCCGCCGCAGGCGACGCCGCCCATGCCGAATTCCGCAGTTCCTCTGCCGTTGTCCGCATCCGATTCTATCGGCTGTCCGCCGTTTGCCACAGATGCCGAAATGCTGTCGCCGCCGCCCGCAATATACTCGCCGAGGCTCTGCGACGCCGCATCCACGTTCACTTTAACGGACGAGTCGGAAACCGTTCTTCCGTTATCCGTATACGATATGGTTACCGTAATACCGCTGCCCGCCTGCGTAAACGTAGCGGGGCTGACGGTATAATCCGTGACGACTTTGCTGCTTCCGTCAGAGTACGTTACCGTAACCGTCGCGGCGCTGCGGTCGAACGAATCGCCCGCGGAATAATCCGTCTTACCCGTATATTCTACTTTTATCGCCGTCGGCACATTGTACACGCCGAGATCGGATTCTATATTCCACAGATACAGTCCCGCGCCGCTCGAACCGCTCCATGCACAGAACGTCGCGTACATTTCGCCGTCGTGGAAGAACACTGCCTGCACGTTGTAGTTGCCGTTGTTTATGGAAATGTTTATTCCGTCAGGCGCGCCCGAGCCGACGTACACGCCGTCCCACGTGTATATATCGAAAGGCGCAGTGCGCTGTCCGTTCTGATGATAGGCAACGTAAATGTATTTGTCGTCGCCCGTCACCGACGCCGCTCCGCTTGTACCGGACGGCACTTTAAGCGCTATTCTGTTGCATATCTTTTCGCCCGATTCTCCGAGCAGATACAATCCGTTCGAATAGTCGAGAACGGCATATCTGCCCGCCTGTTCGTTCCAATACGCGCCCTTGACGGTTCTCTCTTCATCCGTCACGGCGCCGAACGGAAGCTCGGTCTCGGCGAGCACGCAGTCCTGCGCAAACATATCGAGGGCTATCGAATATACTCTGCTGCCGAATACGAAACAGTAAAGCACGCCGTCCTTTATCATAAGCTGCGAATTGTCGCCTCCGTTGCGCACTTCTTCGCCCGTTTCATCGGTTGCGGAATGCGTGGAGAACGCGGTGCTGTACGCAACGACCTTGCAGGTTTCAGGATCTATTTTGTATATGACCGTACTCTGGTTATTGCCTATGTTGCTTCCGTCCGTTCCGTAATCTTTGTTAGGATTATACGCCATGTATATGTATGTGCCGTCGCTCACTCCGCCCATCGCATAGCCTTTGTCCACATCGTCTACAAGTCCGTCGGATCCCGATCCGGGGAACTGACTGACGTTGAAACCGGGAGTGTAAGATCCGTCCGCACAGGCAGCGATGTACTCGCCGAAATTAAGCGAAAGTTCCCTGTCCTCGGCCGCGGAAGCCGGTTCGGCCTTCATGATCGCGCCGCTGTCGCCCGGATTGAACTTGACGATCGAGAAATAGAGATCGCCGCCGATAAGCGCTATACCCTGCGTATTCACGTTTCCGGGGTTTCCGACTTCAGACGTACCGCCGATATCGGAAAGCGAACAAGGCACGACGGTACGGCCTATATAGCCGCCGTTCCAGTCATAAACGTGCAGTACGGGAGTATACGTTCCGGTCGCCGAATAGTTGATATAGATATAATCGTCGTCGGCCGTCATACGCTTAATCGTGCCTGCGGAATCCTCCGAAGGGGCAAAACTCTTTACGAGTTCTCCTTCGTCGTCATACAGCCAGACATTGCTGCCGGACCACACCGCAAACATACCGTTTTCTTCGCTGTAACTGACGTCGAGAAGCGTCTGCGCCTCCAGCCCCGCGAAATCGAATCCGTCGTAAACGGTAAACTCGCTGTCCGCGCCGAACGACGACGCGTCCGTCGCAAGCAAGGTACCGTCCTTGCCGAAAAGCACCAGTTTGCCGTCGTAATACGAAATGCCGCCGTATTCCTCCGTAATAATCGGATCTGTCGCCTTGCAGACAACGCTGTCTCTGCTCACCGGATCATAGCGTTCGACAACGGCTTCGCGCAGACCGCCGCCGGAAACGTAACGCGTATGAACGATATAGAGATAAGCTCCGTCCGTGGTCATACCGTACGCGTAAGTGGCTTCGATATCCGAACCCGGAGCTTCGACGGTATACCAATACTTATTCATGTCAACGCTCATATCCGCGGAAATCTCCGCAGCGGCGGCAGCGGAAATACTCTCCTGCGCGCTCGTGTACAGCGCTCCGTCGTATTTTGTCGAAAAATCGATACGGTCGACGGCAAGCGTCGCATCATCTGTTTTAAACGTAAGTTTTATCGTATTTTCCGTGTCGTTAAGAACTACGTCAGGCAGAGATATATCCGTAAAGACGTAGTTTCCCGCACTATCCGCACTCTGTCCGCCGAGAACAACGGCGCGATCGATAGGAACGTACTTGCCGTTGACCGTCAGTGTCGCAACGGACGCAAGCGTTACCGAAGCGATGCCTCCCTCTCCGTCGGATGTTCTGTTAGCCACGCGCATCGTAAGATTTGTCTTGGCAAGACCCTTATTGTCGGAATATACGAACGTAAGCGATGACGCGCCCTCTATTGCCGTTGTTTCGGCTTCGTCCTCCGTAAGCATTCCGTCACTGTCGTACGACAGACCGTCAACGACTTCCTCCGTTCCGCCCTCTCTGTCTGCGGCTTCCGCCTCCAGTCCGTTACGCACTCTTGCGGCTACGCGGCACGATATTTCGGGGGACGAATTTCTGAGGGATACGGTGAGAATGCAGTTCTTCATAAACGTTGCCGTCCCGATATTGCCTTCGACTTCAAACAACTCGGAGTAATCTTCAGCAGCCGGGATAAGTCTGTTTCCGTTTTCATACGTCGCGCGGACTACCGGCCGCGCAGACGAAAGCTCCGCGCCTTCGGCAAGATAAACCTCTCCCTCCGCTTTTATGGAAAGTATGTCGCCGTCGTCGATGTATGTATCCGCGCGGACAACGGTAACGGGAACGTCCGCCGAAATTTCGTCGCTGCCGTCCGACCATGATACAGGTACCTTCCCCGTCCCCGCCGTAAGAATTTCAGACGGCGATTCGATATCTTCCGCAGAAAGAACGACAACGGTTCCGTCGTTATACCGCGCTTCCGCGCTCATTCCCTCCGGATCGAAAGCCATATCGTCGCCGTAATATACGCGGTAAGGCAGTTCCGTCACCACGAGGCTTTCCAGCCGTACGGCTTCGAGAGATATTTCCACGCTTGCGGACTTCGTTACGGGTTCGGGATTTTCGCCGTCTTCCGCCTCGGGAGTCCATGTGTAATTCACCGTCACCGTACCGCCGCGCTCGGAAAAGTCGTCGGGAACGACAAGCGAGAAATCATCCGAGCGCAGCAGTTCGTCGTATTCCTTACCCTTTTCGGTAAAATGCGCCATTACGGTGAAATCGTCGCGTTTGGGTACAGCCCTGCCGTTGTCGTAATATGTCACGCCCTCCGAAAGCGACGCCGAGATGCCGACAAATTCAAGCGGCAGACTGTTGAGATATTTCTGATGTTCACGCTCCGCTATCGCCGCGTCGTAATATTTTTTGTACGTCAGGTAGGACGGTATCATTATCGAAAGCACGCTGACCGCTATTATCACGGCGCACGCAATCGCGATGAACACGGCGACGAATTTTCTGTTTCTGAATTTATCGAATATTTTCATCGTCTTTCTCCTTTTCCGTATCCTGTCCCGGAGCGGCATTATCATACGTCTCCGCGACACGAGTCTTTTTCTTCATGAACGTAAACACGAGCACAAGTCCCGCCCACATGGCAAGCAGCACTCCCACAGTCACGTCAATCGAAGCGACAAACGGTTTCCACCACTCCCAGCCGTTTATGGACGTCGAGGACAGATAACTGTCGCCCTCGTCGGGATCGGCAAGATATTGCTGTTCGTTATAATCGGCGCGCAGCCACAGATAGAGAATGTGATGAACGGCATCCCGCATTCTGTGCTGCAAACGCGCCGTCGAACCGCTTTCGCTGTACGTTATGCCCGCTATATTGTTAAGACCCGAGCTCATGCCGAGATCGCCTCCGGCACGGAGAAGAGATTCGCACCAGTAATGCTTGCCGCCTATCGCGTCCGTCGTCACCGCTCCGTCAAAGCCCCACTCGTTGCGAAGAACGCCCGTTATCAGCGCTTCCGTCGTTTCCGCGTGTTCCGCTCCTATGCCCTGATACGTCGTCATGACTCCGAGCGCGCCTCCTTCCACGATCGCCATACGGAAGGAACGCAGATAAATCTCGCGCAGAGCCTGTTCGGTCAGCCATATATTGTCGTTTGCACCGTTAGCCGTTTCACCCGAGTAGCTGTAAAGCGCGAAGTGCTTGATGAAGCAGTATCTGCCGCGCGTGTTCAGCCCCCTGACCGCATTGGCTATAACCGTACCGGCAAGGAACGCGTCCTCGCTCGGAGACTCGTGGTTGCGCCCGAAGAACGCACCCCTGTGGCAGTCCATCGCCCAACCCCAGAGTCCCATGACGCCCACGCCTTTCATGTCGTCTCCGTACGCCTTGCCGAATTCATACGCAAGATTGGGATTCCACGTCGCGGCTATGACGACCATCGTCGGGTAACCCGTGCCGCGCGGCGCGGAAGTAAAGCCCTTGATCTGAGACGGTCCGTCGTAATCGACGAGACGGGGTTTGCCGACGGATTTTATGGCGTCGCTTCCGTAATAGTTGCTTATTACGTCCACGGCCTCGTCAAACGTCACCTGATCGAGCACCGCTTCCCACTGCGAATCGTCGTAATCCGCGCCAAGCTGCCGGCCGAGTTCGGTTATGTTTTCGGATTCGTCCGCAAGTCGGAGAGAACCTCCGTTTCCCCACCTCGGTTTTTCCTTGGGTATGGGCTCGCCGAACGCGTCCGTTCCGACAGCTCTGTCCCACTCGTTTGCACGCGCAGCGTCGTAAGTGCCTATCTTAGCGTCGGGCGTTATGTTGCGCGTTTCAAACATATCCGCAAACTGCGCGGGATCGGCAAAATGCGTGCGCGTGAACCATTCAATGCCCGGGTCGTAATCGGAATCCTTTTCGGTTCCGTCTATCGGCGTGGTATCTATCGCATCCGATCCCGTGAATTTGTTGGAGACATTCAGCCCGCTGTCCGGGTCGAGAGGTATGGTTATGTCCGTTGCGACGTTGAATATGAAGTTCCCGCTCTGCTCCGCGTTGCCGTACTTCACGTCCTTTACCGTGTGCGCGTCCGTCCGCAGGCTGAATACGTATTCGCCGTGTTCCAGCTCCCAGCCCTTGAACTGATTGCCGTTCCTGTCGTAGCAGTCGTAACTCGCAAAATCATACGGGTCTATCTCGATCTCTATCGTTTCGCTCGCTCCCGGCTGCAATTCGTTCGTCTTTCCGAATCCCGCAAGCGTCACC
>CASEMM010000116.1 GCA_949289095.1 uncultured Eubacteriales bacterium
CCGCGCCGTAGCAAGCTGCGAGTAACCTGCCCGCCTGCGGCGGGCAGTATCCCCAACTATATTTTCCTATGGCGGAGAGGGGGGCAAGAACCGTTTTTGCCGCAGGCAAAAACCGGTTCGCCTTACGAGCCCTGTGCAATTGCAGAGAAACGGAGCGGCACCGAAGCAAGCTGCGAGTAACCTGCCCGCCTGCGGCGGGCAGTATCCCTCATAGCGGTCTGCGAACGGATTGACATGGGGTGCGTTTTGTGGTACTATTGACGCGGAAGGATAAAAGATGGACTACATAGCTCTCGACGTGGAAACGCCGAACAGTAAAAACGACGGAATATGTTCCATAGGAGCGTTGCTGCTTACGGACGATAAAGTAACGGACGAGTGGTATACGCTCGTTGATCCCAAGGATATTTTCGAGGATTTCAATATATCGGTGCACCATATCCGCCCGAGCGATGTCGTAGGCGCGCCCGTATTCGAGGACGTATGGGCGAAGATCGGGGGATACGTCGCCGACAGGGTGGTTATCGCGCACAACGCACAATTCGATCTGACCGTCTTGTCGAAGGCTCTTGAAAACAGGCATATGCCGCGCCCCGAAATGCGCTATCTGTGTACGGTCAGCTTAGGGAGAAAACTGCATTATCGCGGAACGAACGTAAGGGGAGATCTCGTGCTTTCCAATTTCGCGCGCACCCTCGGAGTGGAACTTGAGCGGCATCACAACGCGCTGTACGATACGCGCGCATGCGCGGGTATATTCATGAGACTGTGCGAAATGTACGATTTTTCTCCGTCAGATTACGTACGGAAGTTCGTTTATCCCAAGCCCGCGGAAGAACGCGTTTCGCGCGGCGCCCGCATGAAAAACGGCTTGTGAACAATGCAAGCCGTTTTATGCTTTCCGTGTTTCGTCTTTTTCCGTCCGCGGTTCGTCCGCACGTTTCGGGGTGTATGCTTTCGCGTAAACGCCCGCGCGTGTATCTCATTGCGTTGAATCGTCCGCATACACGCAGTCTATATACAGCCTGAATTTGCGCCTCACGTCGCCCGAAGAAATTTCGTATGCGACTCTGACGGACAATCCGTTGTCGCTCGATTTTATGCGTACTGCCGTCGGCGTTACGGCAATCCGCACTTCGCCGAAAGGGGATTCGATTCCGAACGGATACTCCTTTCCTTCGCTGAGTATCATCGTGTAATCCTCTGCGCCGCAGCGCGTAACGGTGACCATGTCGTCCGAAACGCCTATGGTGTAATCCGCTTCTCCGTCGTTGTATCTGACGTTCCAGCTGTCGCCTATGCGATCCACAAAGCCTTCCGATACGAGTACGGGAGGGTCGGTAGCCCGTTCCCTTAGAGTGATCGTTGCGCGTCTTTCCATATGCGCATTATACTACACGATACCGCATAAGTCAAGTCCAATGCGTTTTTTTCGCGTATATGCGAATAATTGCGACATAATTCCGCACAATATGCGTATGAAGACGAACGGTATCGTCAGAAAAGTAGACGGTCTCGGGCGGATAGTCATTCCGCGCGAGTTCCGTAAGCTGTATAAAATTTCACCGGAAGATCCGATGGAAATATCGTGTCTCGACGGAGGTGAGATAGTTCTGCGCAAGATAGACATGACGCTTACTCTCTGCGAACTTGCGCTGCCGGCTCTCGATGAATTAAGGCGTGCTGCGGGAGGAACGGTGCTTCTGTCCAATACCTGCCGGTGGGTAGGCGGGAGCGGGGAGCTTGCGCCTGAGTATTCGGATAAGGAACTGCCTCGTTCCGTAAAGGAAAGACTGAGCGAACGGCGGCCGTTCGACGAGAACGGGCTGCACGTTGTTCCAGTCGCCGGAGATGCGGACGTGTTCGGCGCTCTTTATGCGTGCGGTACGGAACACCCGGCGGTATTGCGCGCGGTCGCCGCTGTACTCGGCACGGCGATGCAGAAATTCTGAAATACGAAACATAAATCGGAGTAAAACGCCCGAAAACGCTTGCAAATGAATTTGCCGTATGATATAATCAATAAGATTTGAATTAAACAGAGGCGTTTTTTGTATGGAAGCATATGAAGTACTTCGTATAGTAAGATTGGTTATGCTGATCGTTGAGGCTGTTCTTGCGGTTGCGCTTGTCGTTACGATTTTTTTCCAACCCGCAAACACGACGGGCGTGAGCGCTATAGACAATACCGAAACGTATTATACGCGCAATAAGAAACGTACGATAGAAGGCGTGATGAAGAGAGCCACGATAGTAATCGCAATACTTATGGCTGTGATCGCCGTCGCATTCTTCATAACGCTCAGTTTCTATAAGTAATTATCCGCGGCGTTCGGCCGCGGGCGTTATTTGCCGTCCTGCGGCGTTTCCGCGGGAGAGAAATCGTCGGTACATGTGATATTTTCATAACGTGCAGCGGGTGGTTTTTGCCCGCTGTCGTTTTATTTGCGGCGCGCGGCGCGCCGTACGCATTCGTCAAATACCACCATCGGAGACAATAAATGAAAAAGAACAGAACAAGAAAGCATTCCGCACTTGTGCAGCGGTCGCGTACCGGAACAGGACTCAGGCGATCCGCGAGCACTGTGACGGGAACGTTCCGCGGAACGGGGAAAGGATTTGCGTTTCTTACGCCGGACGGCGGCGGCGAGGATATTTATATCCCCGGATCCGCATTCGGCAGCGCGCTTAACGGCGATGTGGTCAGAGCCGATATTTTTTTTAACGGGGGAAGAACGGAGGCCCGCGTCAGAGAGGTCGTTCGTCAGACGACGGTGTACGTCGTGGGTACATATTCCGTAACGGATAAAAAGGCGCGCGTGATAATGCCGGATGACGGAAAGGTTTGCAATACGTTTGTGATAGAAAGCATCGCGGACGGTTGCCGTATGCCTGAGCCGGGCGACAAAGTGGTCGGATTGCCCCTTGAACGTGACGGCGACGTGCTTTACGGCGAACTGGTCGAAGTGATAAGCGGGGAAAAGAACGAGGACATTCTCGCAATTGCCCGCACTTACGGCCTTTCTGAAGAGTTCCCGCCCGAAGTTCAGGCGGAAATACGCAATATACCGGATACCGTGCGTTATAACAAAGGGGCGCGTTCTGAGATAAGCCGCGAGGATTTCCGCGGCGATACGATAGTGACCGTGGATGCTCCCGACGCCAAGGATCTCGACGATGCCATATGCGTCAAAC
>CASEMM010000117.1 GCA_949289095.1 uncultured Eubacteriales bacterium
ATGGTGTATTCCGCGTCGTCGTATAATGCGGAAATACACTACGGCAGCGAATATTTTTTCATGTTCAAGCAGATATTCGGCGCGGCGGGAGGCATTGCCGCCATGACGCTGATGTCGCTGCTCGATTACAGACGCCTGCTGAAGGCGCGCTTCGTCATACTCGGAGTCAGCGCGCTGCTTCTCGTCCTCGTGCTTATTCCCGGCGTCGGCATTGAAAATTACGGTGCGCGGCGGTGGCTGAATCTCGGAGTGATGACTCTGCAATCCAGCGAAGTCGCAAAAATGGGATTCGTCATATTTGCCGCGGCGTATATGTATAAAAGCGGGGATAAAATGACGACGGTAAGAGGATGGCTGCCTCTTGCCGTCGTCGGCTGCGCGCTTTGCTTTCTAATCATGCTCGAACCGAGTATGTCCGTAACCATGTGCCTCGCTCTCGTCATGCTGACCATGCTCGTCATGGGCGGAATGCGGATTCTTCACCTGCTTATTATCGTAGTGCCGCTGCTTGCTCTCGCCGTCGTGCTTATCGTTATAGAGCCGTACAGACTCGCACGGCTGTTTGCGTTTCTCGATCCGTGGTCGTCGCCGCTCGAAGAGGGGTATCAGCTTCTGCAATCGTATTATGCGATAGGTTCGGGCGGTTTGTTCGGAGTCGGGTTGTTTCATTCCCGGCAGAAATATCTGTTTCTGCCGTTCTCCGAGAGCGATTTCATCTTTTCCGTAATAGGCGAGGAACTCGGACTCGTCGGCTGTCTGGCGGTCATGGGCGCGTTCTGTTTCGTGATATGGAGACTCGTGCGCATAGCAAAAAACGCCGCCGACCGCTTCGGAGCTTATCTTTCCGGCGGAACGGCGGCGCTTATAGGCATTCAGGTAGCGATAAACATAGCCGTGGTCAGCGGCTGTATCCCGCCGACGGGCATACCGCTGCCCTTTATCAGTTCGGGCTCAAGCGCCCTTATCGTTTTTTGCTGCGGGATCGGTATCTGTCAGTCCGTCAGACTGCGCAGTCACGTTTCCGTTCTCGCCGTCGTCTGACGGAGACGGAGCGATCGCTCCTACGGCTTTTTTGTCGACGGTATCTTTTCCGCGTCTGCGGGCGGTTTCGTCATTCATCAGCGCGTCGACGACCGAGCGCATGAACGTCTTGGACGAGAAGAGAATTACTCCCGCCACAATGGTTATCACTATGTCGGCGAACACGAACGAATTATACGCAAGACTGTAGGGCAGAGCCGCCATTCCGAAATCAACGGCATACGCCTCGAATGCGAATACCCCGGATAAGACGTGGGAAATATATCTTCCTATACCGGCAAGTATCGCACCGAGAGTGAATTTGAGCTGCGGATAGGCGGAAAGAGCTTTGACGTTCGCAAATGCGCCGCCGCAGCAGACGAACGCGAATGCGATCGGATAATCGAGAAGGAACTGCGCAGGGTGAATAATATAGGGATCCTGTATCGCTTGCAGCATACCGTATATGACTCCCACGAGCAGTCCTCTGCGCACGCCGTAGATATACGAAAATACGATGACGGGCAGGAGGGAAGCAAAGGTTATCGCTCCGCCGAACGGCATGTCGAACAATTTGATATATGAAAGGGCGAACGAGAGCGCAATGCAGATTGCCGCAGTCGCTATCGTCTTTGTATCGATGCCTCGTCTTCCGCTTCTGTCGCAGAATATTCCTATAAGCACGAGAGCGGCAATCAGCACGCCCATGCTTATGTAGAGAGCCGCATTGTTTACGGATGCGACGTCGGAATTGTAATATCCGTCGTCTTTAATGTTCGCGCCGTAATAGCCGCCGATAAGCACGGCAGCGACTATAACGCTTGCGAGAAGAAGTATGCCGCTTATAAGCGCCGTGATTTTGAAGAGCTTGGGTCCGATGAGACGTGTTATGACGAGAGCTATGGTTGCAGCGAGAATGACTCCGCATACTATGATGACGGGCACGAGGACGTGCGTCGTAAGCATGTTGCCCTCGCCTTCATAGCTGTCCGAATTATCTGCCATCGTCCATGCAAGCATGGTTATCGCGAGCGCTATCGCGTATATGAGAATGCCTATGGCGGATATCTTCATAAATTTCGCGAAGGCGCCTCGTTTTGCGAAATAGATTATCGCACCCGCAATCACGAGCGCGATACATATCGCGACGCATACCCATGTGATCACAAGCTGAAACACATCGAATGCCGACGGCAATTCGACGGAACTTTCTTCCGCAAAGCTTACGCTCTTTATGGAAGCAAGCGTCGCTATCGCATAGAGGAAAAATGCCGGAACGGCTGCTTTTGCGTAGGGCGCGACTGCGCTGCGTTTCACCGCCGCAGTTACTGCGCCCGCCGCAATGAGCGCGACGGCAATGCCGAGCATGATCCAGAGCATGACCGCACTGAAAGTTTCGGCAAACGTTGCGGTTTCTTCCGCGCTCGCAATTGCGCGGATAACACCGCTTACGGATACGGATGACATAACCGTAATCTCTCCTTCGGGAAAAACAAAGGACCTCTTTCCGCTATGGAAAGAGGTCCGATCGCATTGAAAAACGGATTTACGATCCCTGCTTTCCCTACGCGGGTACTAACCCACAGGTTCGAAGGGACTTTTACCGTGCGGTAAATTCTCAGCTGCGCGCTGGCAGCGCCCCCAAGCGTGATAAAGTATATATCAATTTGCGGCGTTTGTCAAGCGCATGCGGCATATCGACGCGCAATATTTCGATGATCGTGCGGCAGCGCTTGCAAAATTCTGCGCGGAACATTATAATATACACATGAGCATAAACGCAAAAAAAGGCATTTGCAGAATAATCTGCGCGGGAGAAGAGCATCCGTTCCGTTTTGCGCCCGCTCCCGAAGATCTGACGATAGCCGCGGACGGAGGCTACGATTACGCTGTGAGAGCGGGAATAGTACCCGATCTGTTCGTGGGTGACTGCGATTCCGTTTCTGCGCGTCCGCATTCGGAGTGCATAGTGCTTCCGAGAGTCAAGGACGTAACGGACACGTATGCGGCGGCGGAAGAGGGACTGCGCAGGGGATATACGTGCTTCGAGCTGCACTGCGCTCTCGGCGGCAGACTGTCGCATGCGCTGGCAAATATCGCCGTGTTGCGCCGCATACGCGCAGCGGGCGGAGAGGGAACGCTTTTCGGAAGAGGAACGCGTGTGCGCATAGTAACGGATCGCGCGGAAATATCAGGAAACGTCTGTTTCTCCGTCATTCCGTCCGGCTCGTCTGCACGGGCGGATATAGCCGGAGCAAAATATTCGGGTTCGTTCTTATTCACCGATTCGGACAGTCTTGGCGTCAGTAACGAACCGCTTGAAAACAAAACCGCCGCCGTGACTGTGCGCGGCGGCGAGATATTGCTTATTATCGAAGACAGGCATTAAAGCACTCTGCACCGTATGACGCTGGGCAGCGCTTTAATGGCGTCTACTGTCTTTGCATCCAGTTCTTCGGTAGTGTCGACGATCGCGTACGCAAAGTCTCCGCGCGAACGGCTGACGAAATTCTCTATATTCACTTCTGCTTTGCCTATTATGTCGCTTATGGCGGAGATTACGCTTTTCTCGTTTTTGTGGATAACGGTTATACGCGATTTTCCGACGCGGGGTGCGGAGCAGGCGGGGAAATTGACCGAGTTGCGGATATTGCCGTTTTCCAGGAAGTCCCTGAGTTCGTCCGCCGCCATGAGCGCGCAGTTGTCCTCCGCCTCGGGCGTGGAAGCGCCGAGATGGGGCATGACTATGATTCCAGGCACGCCGATGAGTTCGTCGGCGGGGAAGTCCGTCACATAGCGGGAAAGTGCTCCGTCCGCGACGGCATTGAGTACCGCGGAGTTTTCCACGAGTTCGCCGCGGGCGAGGTTTATCAGAGCCGCGCCTTTTTTCATTCTGCCTATGTTGCCCGTATTTATCGTATATTTCGTGCTATCGTTATAAGGGACGTGAATTGTGACGAAATCGCTTGCTTCGAGAAGCGCGTCCGTGCTCGGAGCAATTCTTACGGCGGGATTGAGACGAAGCGCGTTGGCGGTGGAGAGGTAAGGGTCGAAACCGATCACGTTCATTCCGAGATCTATTGCGGCGTTGGCTACGAGTATGCCTATCGCGCCGAGTCCGATGATGCCGAGCGTTTTTTCGGATATCTCTCTTCCCACATATGCCTTTTTGCCGCTTTCGACGGCTTTGGACAGCCCTTCGCTGCCTTTGAGCGTTTTAACCCATTCTATTCCGTCCACGATGCGTCTTCCCGACATGAGCAGGGCGGATATCACGAGTTCCTTGACCGCGTTTGCGTTTGCACCGGGCGTGTTGAATACGACGACGCCGCGCGCCGCGTAGTCCGATACGGGAATGTTATTCGTTCCGGCTCCCGCGCGGGAGACGGCGAGAACGCTTTCGGGAAGCGCGTATTCGTGCATGTTGAAAGAACGGACTATGATTGCGTCCGGTTTATCCGACTGCATCGTGAATTCGTAATCCGCGCGGAGTTTTTCTTCCGCGAGTTTGCTTATATTGTTGAGTGCGAGGATAGTTTTTTTCATCATAATCATCCTTTTACGAGTTTTCTTTTTCGAATTTTTTCATGAAATCGACGAGCGCCTTTACTCCTTCGACGGGCATGGCGTTGTATATGCTTGCTCTCATTCCTCCCACAAGCCGGTGTCCCTTGATGGATACGAGTCCTGCCTGCGCGGCTTCCGCGACAAACTTCGCGTCAAGTTCCGGCGAGGGGGATATGAAGGGCACGTTCATCAGAGAGCGGTCTTCCTTTGCGACGTTGTTAGTATAAAACTCCGAATCGTCGATGAAGTCGTAGAGAATCTTCGCCTTTTCGACGTTTATCTCGTGCATCGCTTTTACGCCGCCGCGTTCTTTGAGATATGCGAACACTTCCATTGCGACGTAAGTGGACCAGCAGGGGGGAGTGTTGTAGAGACTCTTTTTCTCCGTCTGCGTTTTCCATTTGAGCATAGTGGGGCATATCTGCATCGCTCTGTCCTGAAGATCTTTGCGGACTATGACGATCGTAACGCCTGCCGGACCGACGTTTTTCTGTGCGCCGGCATAAATCACGCCGAACTTGGAAACGTCCGTTTCTTCACTGAGTATGCACGAACTCATGTCTGCCACGAGGGGTATATCGCCGGTGTCCGGCACATAATTATAATGAGAGCCGTATATCGTATTGTTGAAGCAGATATGAACATAGTCGGCATCGCTGCGGAAATCATTTTTCTTTACTCGCGGTATGTATGTGAAGTTTCTGTCCTCGCTCGAAGCGACGCAGCGGGCGTCGGTGTACTTTGCGGCTTCCTTGAAAGCCTTTTTAGCAAAGTTGCCGGTTACGATGTAGTCCGCTTTGTCGTTCACCGTCAGATTGAGGGGGACCGCTTCGAACTGCGTCGAGGCGCCGCCCTGCACGAAAATTATATCGTAATTCTCCGGCACGGCGAGAAGCTCGCGCAGCAGACTCTCCGCTCTGTCGTTGATTTCCTGATAGGGCTTTGAGCGGTGGCTCATTTCCATGACGCTCATTCCGGAGCCGTTATAGTCGGTAAGATTCGCCTGTACCTTTTCGAGGACGGGAAGCGGTAACATGGAAGGTCCCGCGGAAAAATTGTAAACTCTCATTTTGCATCTCCGATAAGTGTATTTTTAAGACAGTATACACCTATTCCCGCATTTTTGCAAGCTATTACGGCGGGTTGAACCGATTTTTCGGACACACTCGGTTTCCGCCGTCCGCAAAATATCCCCGAATAAGCGGCGGAAGGATTGACACGCGCAAAATTATGGTTTATAATATTATAAGCAAACGGTCGGACGGACTGTTGTCCGCCGACGGCATAAGTGAGGAAATGACATGAAAGATTACGACGAGCAGGATCGCTACGACGAAGACGAGATACTCGACGGCGAGGAAACGGATGCGGCTTATTCCGATTATGACGAAATAATCGACGGCGAGTACGACGCCGATTACGACAGAACGGACGAGAAGTTCGATAAGGTTCTCGACGAGATTGCCGGACTGAGACGGGATATGGACCGTGACGGACGCACCGGCGACGGAAGGAGCCGTGCTTCGCAGTCGGAAGCCGGACTGTACGATGAGATCAACCGTTTGCGCGGCGAACTTGCCGAGACTCGCCGGGCGCAGTCGATGCAGGCCGAGTTAAGCAAGATGCGTGAGCAGATAGACCGCGAAGCGGAGGAGAAGAATGCCCGTCTCGTTTCCGAGATAGAATATCTCAAAAGCCGTATTCCCGCGTCCGCGCAGGAGAGCGCGCAGCCTTCCTCCGAAGAAACGCCCGCAGCCGACGGAATGTCGCTGAAAGGTATCGAGTCGGAACTGGCGCAGTTGCGTTCGGCAATGTCTGCGCTTCCTTCGATGAGCGATATAGCGGCAAAACTCGGCTCTATACCAAATGCCGTTTCCGTTGCGGCATCGGCATCGGACGCGTGCGCGTCGGCGGATACCACGGAGGTCATGCGCCGTCTTATAGACATACGCCTTGCAATCGGCAGGATGGACCGCAGGGAATACGAGAACGATCTGAAACTGCTGTCCGTATACAATGCGCTCACTGTCGCAAAATCCACCGTATATACGGCGTCGAGCAGTCTGTCGGATAAACTGGACGCCATGCGCAGACTCGATTCCGAAATAATGCAGGCGGAAGACTGCTATATCGGAGACGTCGCGGATAAATATAACGAAATGGTAGCGCACATTCTGTCCTGCCCGGTCAGAAGAGAAGATCTTACCGTGGCTGCCGGACTCGGTCGCAGCGACAAAATAAAATCGCTGCTCACGCCTGAAGGCCGCACTGCCGCCGTTAAATTTCTCGCTTTGGC
This sequence comes from uncultured Eubacteriales bacterium, assembly GCA_949289095.1. Taxonomy (GTDB): domain Bacteria; phylum Bacillota; class Clostridia; order Christensenellales; family Pumilibacteraceae; genus Protoclostridium. The sequence continues at coordinate 6,884 of CASEMM010000117.1, forward strand.
GGGCGCCGTCAAAAGCGCGGAAAACATAAACGCGGCAGTGGATAAACTTCCCGAGCTCGTCAACCTCAAAAATACGCTTCAGAGCAACCGGGAAAAAGCTGCCAACGACAAGCTCTGCTCCGAAATACTCGCGCTCAACTCCAATCTCGTGTTCATGATGGATGCTGCGGAAGCGGAGAAATGCGCATCCGAGATACGCGAAAAAGCGGATAAGCTGTGTTCGCTCAGCGTCGGCGAAATCATATACGTTCCGGGAATAGTGTACGATAAAGCGCCCTGCACGCTCCCTGTGCATTCGTATGTGCGCGAGGCCGCCGAATCCGCCGTTGCGGCGGGAGCGGATCAGGGAGAAGCCGTTTCCGCGCTCACTGACGCGGTCAACATGCTGCGCGCCGAAATAAGCGGCGGAGCGCCGTCCTCCGTTACGGAAGAGATGACGGAATTGCAGCGCCGTATCGCGGCGGCACAGGACGGAAACCGCGAGGCGATACTTTCCGCACTCGAAGATCTCGGTGCGAAACTCGAAACGCGCGGCAGCGCGGAAACGCAGCCCGCCGCGGCAGCTCCCGACGAAGTGAATCTGCTTCTTTCGGAGATAGTTTCTTTGCGCGACGAACTGCAGTCATACAAGGATGAAGTTTCCGACATGGCGGATAACATGTCCGGAGGAACGGCGGTGTCCGAAAATTCGGTTGCTGCCGACGGAGAAGCGGAGATATCCGCCGTCATGGACGAGCTCGCTTCCGTCCGGGCGGAACTCGGCAGATATGCGGAGGATATAGCGGACATACGCGAAGCCGTCGGAGGTAAGTCCGGCGAGGCGTCCGCAAGCGCCGCAACGGACGACGTGATCGCCGGGATAAGCGAAATAAGAAAGTCCGTTGAAGCATGCGGTACGGGCGAACAGCTTCTCGCCGTGCGCGACGAACTGCTCGGCGAAATAGATAAAGCCGTGCAGGCTGCCAAGGCGTCTCCGGTGAGCGACGACATAATCGCCGGAATAGAAGAACTCAAAGCGCAGATAAGCGATCTCAGATATTCGTCATCGTCTTCGGCGGCCGAATCTGCGCCGTCCGAAGGAAACGTGCTGGATGAAATAACGTCTCTTCGCGCCGATATCGCGGCGCAGCCGACGTCCGGCGACATAGCCGACATCAAAGCCGAAATATCCGCTCTCCGCGGCGAAACGGAGTCGATAAAGTCGGGGCTTGCCCGCTTTACCGTTGCCGCGGCAACGGATAATCCCGCGGGCGGAGAACTTGCCGCCATACGGGCCGCGCTTGAAACGCTCTGCGGTCTGCCCGACGCGATAGCGGGACTCAGAGCGGAAGTTGCCGCCATGAGAGCCGAAATCAACGAGCTCAGAACCGCATCCGTCTCCGCGGCGACGACATCTGTTCCGGAGCGGGCTTCCGCCGCAGGCGTACGCACGGACGAACTCGTCGAAAAAATATACGGCGACGTCCGCACGATGGTGGAGGAGCCGGATTACAGCGTGATGAACGAGATACTCGCTCTGCGCGAAGAGTATCAGAATCTCAAGGAGAGCATAAACAGAGCGCTCGGCGACGGCAAGGGTTCGGGCACGGACAAACTGCTCGAAGAAATAGAGTCTCTGCGCGACCAGATATTCACCATTAACATGGCGAGCGTTTCGGACGGCGAAAACCAGACATACGAGAGCTACAACAATCTCATAGTCGATTCGCTCGGAGAGCTGCGCGACGAAGTGCGCGCGCTTTCGGGAGGTACTGCGGAAGAACGCGAACCTGTTTCCGATCCGCGCGTCGGCAGGGAACTCGGCGAAATAAAAGATACGCAGCGGTCTATTGCGTCGCTTCTCAATCAGACTCTCGGCGAGTTGCAGAAACTCGAAGGTCTCGTGAAATCGCGGCGCGACGACTCGGCTCCGTCCGTCGATAACGAAAAGGACGACAAAGCCGAACTGCGTTCCGAGATAGAAAATCTCAAATACACCGTAGGCGTGATGCAGGGCAAGGAGGAAGGCGAGGATGCCGATCTCGAAGGTTCCATCGCGCGCCTCAAAAAGGAGCTTTCCGAAGTTGCGGGTATTCTCGGCGCGGACGGCGCCGGCGGGCAGACCGGCGGAGGCAAAAAGAAGAAATAACGCGGACTGTTCCGTGCGGAGGAGACTTCGGTCTCCTCTTTTTCTGTTTCGCAGGACACGTTCGGCTTTTCCGCGGCATAGCATAGAATATAACGCATGACGGGAGGAAGCCGCACTGTGCGGCGGAGCGGACATGATATTGGTAACGGTATTCGCCGTCAGTATCGATGCGTACGCGGCGGGCATGTCGCTTGCGTCATACGGGCGGACGGGCGAGCGGACATTGCTGTATATAGCTTCGTATTCGTTTATCCTTCCGTTGCTTCTCGTCTGCGTCGCGGATATTGCGGCCGGCGAAGCCCGATGGCTTAACACGGCGGGCGCCTGCATAATCATAATACTGGGACTGAGAGGAATGCTGCCCGGAAAGCGACCGGGCGCGCGTCTGCTCGATGCATGCGGAGAAAACGGACCGGGTTTTTCCCGGGCGACGCTGCTCGGTATATCGCTTGCGGCAGATACGTCCGCAGGCGCGGCGGCACTGCAGGCGGATGTGCCTTTCTTTGTGGTTCCCGCTCTCACGTTCGCCGCGCATTATCTTCTTTTGTCGCTGGGCAGACGTACCGCGCGGCTGTTCGGTGCGTCGCGTGCGGCAGGCATCGCCGCGAGCGCCGTACTCGTTGCGCTCGGTTTTTACAGACTGATCGGTTAGGAGGTCCGTATGAAAAATTCCGTGCCGCCGTCGGACGGCTTTCCGAAATACATAATAAACGGCGGGCGCGCGCTTTTCGGAGAGACGGAGATCATGTCCGCGAAAAATTCTATTCTGCCGCTTATAGCATGCTCTGCGATGATCGACGGAGAAGTGTATCTTTCGCGTTGCGAAAGGACGAGCGATTCGGAGAACATGCTGAATATAATGCGCAGCCTGGGCGGCAGGTGCCGCTTCGCTGACGGAGGCATATATATCGATTGCAGAGGTCTGTCGCGCTGCCGTCTGGGTGCGGAGCTTACGGGCAGGCTGCGTTCGTCGGTATTTATACTCGGTCCGCTGCTCGCACGGACGGGACGGGCGGAAATATGTTACCCGGGCGGATGCGATATAGGACCGCGTCCCATCGATCTTCATATATACGGGTTGCGTATGCTCGGCGCCGAAATTACGGAGAGCGATGACAGCGTCACGTGCCGGGGGAATTTGCGCGGAGCAAGAATAGAACTTCCTCTGCCGAGCGTAGGCGCGACGGAGAACATAATTATGGCTGCCGCACGAGCCGAAGGCAGAACCGTACTGTGCGGAGCCGCCGCGGAACCGGAGATAACGGATCTGCAGAATTTCATAAACGCATGCGGGGGAAGAGTACACGGCGCAGGCACGCGGCGCATAGAGATAGAAGGAGTCCGCAGACTGCACGGAACGAGTTTCACTCCGTCGGGGGATCGGATTGCTGCGGGTACGTTTATGACGGCATGCGCGATCTGCGGCGGAGAAGTGACCGTTACCGGTGTGAATCCCGCGCATTTGGCAAGCGTTACCGACGCTCTTCGGCGGGCGGGAGCGGAGGTGGAAGAGCGAACGGGCGGAGCGACGGTGCGCGCCGTCGGACGGCCTCGCGCGCCCGGCAGGATAGAGACGAAACCGTATCCGGGGTTTCCGACCGATCTGCAATCTCCGTTTACCGCGCTCGCGGCGTGCGCGAAAGGAACGAGTTACATAATAGAGAATCTGTTCGAAAACAGATTTCGCCATATACCGCAGCTTATCAAAATGGGAGCGGACATAACCGTCTGCGGGCGCGCCGCTACGGTAAGAGGTAAAAAACTGCACGGTGCGGAAACCGAAGCCGAGGATCTGCGCGGCGGCGCGGCTCTCGTGCTTGCGGCTCTCGGCGCGGAGGGAAGCAGTGCGGTAAGCGGTCTGCGGCATATCGATCGCGGGTACTATGATTTTTGCGGCAGACTTTCGGCTCTCGGCGCGGATATCCGTCGCATATCGCAATAATTGCGCAAATTTATAAATACGCTTGATTTTATAAACGCGGTTTGTTATAATATTCTATATGAGAAACAAGCGGCTAATCATTCTGATCTCCGTTATCGTCGGCGTAGTTGCGCTTATAATAATAATGAGCGCGGTATTCACCGTATATAACATAGAGGCGAGATGCGCGGAAAACTATACCGCCGCCAACGAAGCCGAAACGAACAGAGTAAGCGCGGAAGTCGTTGCCGCTGCAGAGGACTTCAGGTATCACAGCATTTTTCTTTTTGACGAAGACGAACTTGCGGACACCGTGAACGCAAACGTCACGCGTGCCGAAGTGCTGAATGTCGAATGCCTTTTTCCCAACAAAGTGCGCATAGAATACAGATACGTCGACGACGATCTGTACGTGCCGTACGACGGACGGTATCTGGTTGCAGGTTCATACGGCAAAATAACGCAGGTGCTCGATTCGAAGCCTTCGGGCGAAGAGATAGTGGAAGTAACGCCCTCGTCGGGACCATCCGGTACGCAGGCGGGGCAGTATCTTTACGGCGAAGGTTCTTTCGACATAACGGCATTGGACGTATTTTTCAATTATGCCGAAGGATTGACGGATTCCGACGAAAATAAATTCCGCGCGCAGTATGCGAACATAGATTTGTCGGATGCGCTGCATACGTACGCTCCGACGATAACGCTTACTATGAAAGACGGACTTGAGTTCGTCGTCAACGGCAGCGTGCCGGGACCGGACGGAACGACGGATTTCTCGTTTAACGACGAAAATACCTTGAAAAATGCAGTACGTACGCTTGCGTCGTGGTATGCCGAGAATGCTTCATCCGCACAGGGAACGGTAATCGTGCAGTACGCGGGCGGCGGTTTTGTCGTCGAGGCTTAAAGAAGGAGTGAAAAGTGGCACAGGAAGTGGCAATACTCGATATAGGTT
>CASEMM010000118.1 GCA_949289095.1 uncultured Eubacteriales bacterium
GTCTGCTCGTGTATTCGAGTATACTGTCCTCTCTGTCTGCGGAACACGGACCTACGATAACGATGAATTTATCTGATCTTCCGGCAAATACATCCTTGATTTCGCTGTCGCGTTCGGCTTTCAGACGCACCGATCCGCGTGTGAGCGGAAATTCCGATTTTATTTCTTCCGGTCTGGGCAGATGCCCGTTGAATCTCATTCCCATATGCGAACTCCTCGTTTCAGATTACGTTCAGCATACAGCATTTCGGCGGATTCGTCAAGTAAAAGCGTCGCCTGAGCGAGGTAAATTTTTCCGCAATAATGCGTCAAGCGTACTTGCCAAACGAAAAGATATGTAGTATACTTACAGTGTCGTCAGTCGGCGGATGGTATGGCGATAAACGGTGAGAGACAGATGAAAAGCATTTATACTTATTACAAAGAACGGCTGATAGAGATAAGCGGACGGAACAGGAGTCTGTATGTCCGTTCTTTCAGCAAAAAAACAGGATACGACATCGGCAGACTTCTCGCTTCCGACGGAGAGCGAGCCGAAGATTTCTGTGAATTTCTCCGTTCCCAGGGAAGGGAAAAGTTTACTCTTATATCTCCCGGAATACCGTCTCTCAAAAAGGTGTTTGCGGTAGCCGACGAACAGGCGGATGCGGTTAAACCCGGAAGGCGTACCTCTTCCGCATTCGGCAGCGTGCTTGAAAGAGAGGCAAATTCTCTGCGCATACTGCGCCGCGAAGCAGAAGATATAGAGAAGGAAACCGGACGATACGAACTGTTTATAGGCTATCCTTTCGTCAGCGGTACGATAAAAGACGTTACCGTAAAAGCGCCGCTTTTGTTTTTCCCTGCCGAAACGGACATAGCGGAGAGTAACGTTGTTAAGATCGGTATCAAAAAGGGTGAATGCGTGCGGCTCAACAAGGCGTTTGTGTTCGCGTATGCACAGGCAAAGGGACTGGATATCGAGGAGATGGAAACGGAGTTCGACAGCCTGCGCGCAGGCGGGCTGAAAAATCTCGATGCCGTTCTTGCTTATCTCAAAAAATTCGGTATACGCCTTAAACCTCCGGCAACGAAAAACTTCGTGTCATTCGATTCGATAGGCGAACCCAAGTCCCGCGAATCTCTCGAAGTGAAACGCGCGTGCGTACTCGCCCGCTATTCGCTCGCAAACTCAATATACAACGATTATACCGAGCTCGAACGCACGCGGATGACGAACGATGCGGTGGAAGAACTTTTCGAGCCGCAGAAGATGCGGCATAAAAATCAGAAGAGCGGAGCGGATAAGAATTGTTACTGCATAAGCGATCTCGATTACGCGCAGCATCGCGTCGTCGAGAAAGTCGCGGACTCGGGAAATATGGTAATATACGGTCCCCCCGGTACCGGCAAATCGCAGACCATAGTGAACCTTATTTCCGATGCGCTGTGCAAGGGCAAACGGGTGCTCGTCGTTTCGCAGAAGAAAGCCGCGCTTGACGTCGTGTACAACCGTCTCGGGGATCTTTCCGAAAAAGCGATGTTTATCGTTGATCCCGTAAAAGAACGCCGCACGTTTTATTCGCGCTGTCTGCTCCGTCATGAAGCGGTGCTGAAAAAACGATATACGGACAGATTCTCCGATTATGACGAAACCGCCGCAAAGCTGAATTCGGAGACCGACAGACTGCACGAAATATCGGATACGTTCGAAGAGGATAACGGATTCGGCATCAGTCTGATAGACATGTATTACGGTTCGTTCATTCTGGGCAAGAACAGCAACGAGTATGCGATTTATACCGAGATGCTGAAAGACAAGGTGCTCCGCACCATGGACTACCCCACCATGCGCGGCGCGCTTGACACTCTTCTCGAACACGATAAGATAAATATATATTATAATTTCGTGGAGAACAAAAAGTTCAATCCCTTTATTCAGCATCTTAAACCCGATCTCCCCATAGATACTCTCGCATGGGCGCGAAGTAAATTTTCCGAACTGACCGGCTCCCGCCATGCCGTATTTGACGAGGCGGATTATCCGTTTGCACGGCAGATTATAGCGCAGTACGATAAACTTTCCGTTCCCCGCAACGAGAAGATGTTCATACATATGCTTGCGGGCTTCGAGTATCCGTCGGATTATACGTTTCTCAAAGTTTCCAAAGTACTGTTCCCTCTTTATCCGTTTGCGAAATATCGCATGCACAAGCGCGAAAAGGCGGTGCGCGCGGCTTACGAAAAGACAAAGACGGCAATATCGGATTTCGTGAGCGATTATGATTTTCTTCGTGAAGTTCTGACTTACGAGGGATATGCGATGGCTCTCGGAGGGATACTCGAGGGTAATGAAAACACCCTTAACAATCTCAAAGCCGCGCTTGCGGATTATGTCAAGGTCAGCGATGTTTCGCTCAGTCTGCATAACTTCACGCAGCCCGAAAAGCACATACTCAATTTTGCTTACAGAATGACGAACGATTACGAGCACTTCCGAGAAGTAATCGTGAAACTGCTTCCTCTCCGCGTTTATCACGAGATAATCAATTGTGAGAAAAACAAGCGGGCGGAACTGTCGGCAACCGTTGATTTCGAAAATATAAAGGCGCGCATAAACACGCTCACCAAAGAACTTGCGGAAATAAGCCGCAAGATATGTGAATACAGCTTTATACCGGAGTACAAGGATATGTACGAAACGGGAAGCAATGCGAAAGATTATCTTTATCAGATATCCAAGAAACAGAATTTCTGGCCGATACGCCGTACAATGGAGGTGTACGGAGATTATCTTCTCACTCTTTACCCGTGCTGGCTGCTTTCTCCCGAAAACGTCTCTTCCATACTTCCCCTCCGAAAGAACATGTTCGATCTCGTGCTGTTCGACGAAGCCAGCCAGGTATTCATCGAGAACACCGTTCCGTCTATAATCCGCGGCAAAAACGTGGTCGTTGCGGGCGATGCCAAACAGCTCAGACCCACGGCGACGTTTATGCGCAGGTATATGGGCGGGTCCGATGACGACAGCGATCTGACTTTGCAGGCGGCGCTTGAAGTTGAGAGTCTGCTTGATCTCGCTGTGGCGCGGTTTGACAGCGCCAACATCACCTATCATTATCGCAGCCGCAGCCGCGGACTGATAGACTTCTCCAATAAGGCTTTTTACGACGGCATGCTGCGCATCTCGCCCGACGTTACGAAATCGCTCCGGAACAAAGCGGTGGAGCGCATTATGGTAAACGGACTATGGCAGGACAGAAAGAATCCCGCCGAGGCTGCGGAAATCGTGCGGCTGCTTAAAAAACTTCTCGTTAAAGGGCGTTCTTCCGATACGGTCGGCATAATAACTTTCGGCATAGAACAGCAGGCGTGTATCGAGGATGCGATAGAAAAGGAATGCAAGCGCGACGTCGAATTCCGCACGGCGTATCTCAAAGAAACGAGCCGAAAGGAGGACGGACAGGACGTCGGTCTGTTTATCAAGAATATCGAAAACGTGCAGGGCGACGAGCGCGATATAATCATTTTCAGCATAGGCTACGCGCGCAACGAGAACGATAAGGTAAACGCGCATTTCGGTTCGCTCTCGGTGGACGGAGGAGAAAACAGACTCAACGTCGCCGTTACGCGCGCCAAGAAAAAGATATACGTCGTGACGAGTATCGAGCCCGAAGATCTGCGTGTGGACGGCTCGAAGAATAACGGTCCGAAACTGTTCCGCCAATATCTTACATACGCGCGCGCCGTGTCCGGCGGCAGCAAAGCGGAGACGGACGCGGTTCTCGATGCGCTCTGCCCTCCTGCCGTATCCGCGAAACATGCGGAACTCACCGTTCCCGTAGAGCAGCAGATAGCGGCAAAACTCCGGTCGTACGGTTATGACGTCGATACGGATCTCGGCAGCGGCACGAACAGAATATCCGTCGCAGTATACGATAAGCGGCGTGACCGCTATGTGCTCGGCATTCAGGTGGATAAAATTCTCTATGCCGAGGACGAAACGCCTCTCGAACGCGACGTATATGCTTGCCGCTTCCTCGAACAGAAAGGCTGGAACATCATGAGAGTATGGAGCCGCGACTGGTGGCATAACGCGCACGACGTGACCGAACGCATACGTCACCGTATTGACGCCGTAATGTCGCCTTCGCCGCGTTCAAAGGCATAAAACCGCAAAAGCAAAACGGGTCCTTCTCTTTCGGGAAGGATCCGTTTTTCGCCGACAAAAAGCCCCCCTGTTAAGAGTGCTTTTCATGTAAAAAGAGAGTGTAAAATAAAGTGTGTAAGTTGAAAAAACGACTTATGCACTTTTCCTTTTTAAGGATAAGTGTGGTATAATAAAAAGGAGCAAAAAACAAATGGAAGAATTAAAGCAAATGGCAAAGAAAAAAGAGCCAACAAACGGCGAACTCATGGCAAAAGAAATCATTG
>CASEMM010000119.1 GCA_949289095.1 uncultured Eubacteriales bacterium
TACGGATTTTCTTCCGTGCCGCTTTGCACGGTCGAACTGAAAGAGGGGAGCAATACCGTAATTCTTTCCGTTCCCGGCGGCGGTAATATCAACTTCTATAACTTCGACAGACTTATAGTGGTTACGGAAGCCGAAATAACCGCAATAAAGAAGGCAAACGCGATAGAAGCGGAAAACGCGGCGATAGACGGAACGTCAAACATAAAGACGGGCACGCAGAATAATCCGAGCGGCGGCGCGTGGGCGGAGAATCCCGGAAGAGGCGGTACGTTCACGTTTACGGTCACCGCAGAGAAGGCGGGCGAGTTCGGCGCGTATCTGCGGTTGGGCAGCTACGGTACGACGTCGGATAAGACGCGTAAGCTCTCCGCAGTTTTCGATCTTATCACGATAAACGGCGTCGAATACGTGATAGGCGAGAATATTCCCGATATGTCTTTTGCGGGTGCGGGAAAAGGAAAGTATTACGATTGGTCGCTTGCGAATCTCGGTAAAATAACGCTTTTAGAGGGAGAAAATACGATAACGATCAGAAAGACGGATGCCGCCGACTGGCTCAACTTCGACTGCCTGCTGCTCTTCGGTCCGCAGACCCTGACGGCGGCTTAACGGGAGGGAAACATGAAGATACGTAAAAAAATACTTGCCGTAGCGGCGGCAACGGCGCTCATCGCGCTTACATCCGCTTTCCTTTACGGCTGTGCGATACTCAGTCCCGCGGAATTGTTCTCACGGCTGGGCGACAATACGTATGTCGAGGAGCATTCCATAACGAGCGTGGAGATAAAGAGTCCGCCGAACGTCACCGAATACGTTCTGGGCGACAAGTTCTCCGCCGAAGGCATGGTGCTCAAAGTGTATTATGACGACGGTTACTACTCATATGAAACGGATTTCGGCATGTCCATACAAGAGGGCAAGACCATTACCACGCAGGACGGATCGTTCACCGCGACGTTCGACGGCTGGTCGGTGACTCAGGAGCTTTCCGTCGCCCTGCCCGCTGACCTGCGCTCACTCCTCGGCGAAGATCGTACGACGCTGCGTATGGAGGCGGAAAACTCGGAAATGGAGCTGCCCGAAGGCAATAACCTCAGCGTGGGCACGGAAGGACGCACTCCCGAAGAGGTGAACGATCCGAGCGGAGGCGCGTTCATAGCGAATCTGTCATACGACATAAACGTCGGCTCCCGTTTTTCCTTCCGATTCACCGCCGAAAAGGGCGGCTGGTGCGTGCTTTCGGCGGGCATGGGCAGCGTGGGATCGACGGGCGCGCCCCGCAGTTTCGACGAATGTCTGACCGTCGAGGTCAACGGAGTCCCCGTGACGGTGACTAAAAACCCGCTGTACACCGTCGACGACTATAAGGAGACGGGCTATCCGGCAGCGGGCTACTGGAATTGGACATGCAAAGATATAACCGCGTTCATGATAGAAGAGGGCGAAAACGTCGTGACGCTTGAAAAGCCCGCGTCGGGGTCGGGACTCAACTTCGACTATATCGAACTGACGGCTTGCGGCGCGCTTACCGCATCGTAACGCAATGTGCGTGAGCAATCGGCGTGCGCGCCAGCCGTAAGCGCATGGAAATGTAAAAGCCGCAGGCGTTCAGCCTGCGGCTTTTTGAAGTGGTTGCGGGAGCAGGACTCGAACCTGCGACCTCTGGGTTATGAGCCCAACGAGCTACCGACTGCTCTATCCCGCGACGTTCATGTCCCTTTTTCCGGGACAGTACACTGATTATACACTTAATTTTATGCGTTGTCAACGATTTTATGAATGTTTTTTTGCACTGCCGCGTTTTCGGACGCATTTTCCGGGAAGAAACGCCTTGTTTCCGCGCCCCGTCTCCCGCGCAAAATCCTTGACAGGTTTCATAACAAAGTGTATAATGAATATACTAAACGTGGAGGGCTCGGTAAATGGTGAAAGTCAGATGCCCTAAATGCGGGACGATATTCCCGCCAGAGGCGAGAGAAGTTCAGATATGCCCCCGTTGCGGCTGCGCAATGCGTATTTCGAAGCGCCCCGCAACCGCCGCAAGGTATCCGGCGGCAGCGCGCGACGATCGTTACAGACCGTCCCAGCCGCCCGTACTTCCCGAAAGGAGCGGGAGCGGAGTTTATCTCTCGCGCGAAGAATACGAAAATCTGCTGTATAAGGCGCGTATGCGCAGAGCATACCGCGACGACAGGGGATATCTCCGCGACGGTTACGAAAATTATACGGAAGATTATGCGGGCGGATATCCTCCGCCTGAATACGACACGCCGAGGGAGGTGTACGATTACAGACGCGGCTACGATCGTCCGCAGTACAGACGTCCGGATGAACAGACGCAGCCGCCCGTCCGCGAAAGACCGTCGTCCGTCCGTCCTCCCGAACCGGAGCCTCAGCCCGAACCCGAACAGCCGGATAATGCCGTGCAGGCGGACGAGCCGGAACCCGTTGCCGTTTATGAACCTGAACGGGTGACCGCGCCGGAACCTGAGTCCGAACCCGTACAGGTAAGCGAGCCCGAACCGGTGAGCGAGCCTGCCCCCGAACCGGTCGTCTTTCCTTCGGACGAAAAACGCGAAACGCCGTCTCCGGCGGAAGCGCCGTCGCCCTTCGCGTTCGGCGTTCCTGACCGTCAGACGGACGCATTCAGTTCCGTACCTCCGCCTCCGGCTGCCGAAGTGCCCGTTGCGGAGAGCGTTCCCGCTCCCGTTTCGGGAGCGAAGACTCCCGGCAAAGCGGCGATCGCGGTGTGCGTCATATTCCTGCTTGCGGCGGGCGTGATGAACGGACTTCTGCTTGTGCTCGGAGTGCTGGGCGAAGGATTTATGTCGCTTGCAAACGCTCTGGATCTCGTCACCGGCGGGAACGTTGCGCAGAAGATAACGGCGATAGCGATAGTCGCACTGCCCGTACTTGCCGCGGTGTTCGGAATAATAGGAGCCGCCGCCCGCAAGAAGGCGCTCATGATCGTCATGGGAATACTGCTCGTTATAGCGTTTGCGGCGACGATGCTGTTCACTTTCCTGTATTACGTTGCGGCTGCGGACGGTATGTTTGATTTCGTGACGTACATTCAAGGCAATTTCACGACGCAGACCGTGTGGGTGTATATCGCGGCGGGTCTGTCGCTCATAGGCGCGGTGCTGCTGTTTGTGCTTGCGGGCAAAACGAAGAAAAACGCCGCATAAATTGCGATAAAACGCTTGCAAAACAAGCCGAAGATGTGATAGAATATAAAGGCTTTCCTGACGGAAAGCCTTTTATCCTTGCTTGCGGCGGCGATTGCCGCAGGCTGCAAATCCAAAAGGAGGTACATTATGACCGAATACGAACTTCTCTACATCATCTCCCCCAAGCTCGAGGAGGCTGCGCGCGAGGAACTCATTGCGAGATTCGAGAGCGTCGTCACGAATGCGGGCGGCAGCGCGGAGACGGCGAAGTGGGGTATGCGTAAACTCGCCTATAAGATAAACTTCATGAGCGAGGGCTTTTATGTTCTGATGAACTTCACCGCTCCCGAGGACATTCCCGCGGAGCTCGAGCGTCAGATGCGCATTACCGACGCCGTCATGAGATTCCTTGTCACCAAGAAGGTGGACAACAAGCTCACGCGCGCGGAGGACGCGAGAAAGGCTAAGGCTGCCGAAAGGGCTGCCGCCGCGGCGAAGGCACGCGAAGAAGCTGCCGCTCTTGCCGCGCAGCAGGCTAAAGAGGCGGAACAGGCTGCGGAAGAAACTCCCGCTGCCGAAGAAACAGCCGAGCCTGCGGAAGAAGCGGACGCCGTAAAGGAAGACGAAAACGCTCCCGTTGCGGATGAAACCGCCGCCGAGTAAGGAGATAAACGATGAACAAAATATTTATTATAGGCAATCTGACCGCCGATCCCGATTATTCGGTATCCGCAAGCGGCACTCCCATGTGCAGATTCACCGTTGCGGTGAACCGCCGCCACGCCTCTTCGCAGGGCGACGAACGCACGGCGGACTTCTTCCGCGTGACGACGTTCCGCAAAACTGCGGAAAATTGCAGCGCTTATCTTGCAAAGGGCAGGAAAGTTGGCATTGTGGGATCCATACAGCTCAACGATTACACGGATAAGGACGGCAACAGGCGTACGAGCGTCGACGTCACTGCCGACGAGGTGGAGTTTCTCTCTCCCCGCGGCGAAGACCAGGCTCCTCCCGCACCCCGCAGATCGGGCGGCGGCAGCGCCACTCTCGAACAGGTGAACGACGATTCGTTGCCTTTCTGATTTCAGGAGTAGATAATCATGGAAAATAAAAAGGCCGCTGCCGCAAAGGATTTCGGCGGCGATGACAAGACGAAAAAGATTCGCCGGCCCCAGAAGAGGAAGGTCTGCGAATTCTGCGAGAAGGGTATCGCCGTCGTCGATTACAAGGACGTTACCCGTCTGCGCAAATACGTGACCGAGAAGGGTAAGATCGTGTCCGCACGTGCGAGCGGATGCTGCGCCCATCATCAGCGTCAGCTTACCGTCGCGGTAAAGCGCGCGCGCAACATGGCACTGCTGCCGTTCAAAGGCGAATGAGTTTATCGCGCCGCAGTTTGCCGCGCTTGCCGCGGCCTTGTTTGTCTGCGTCGCGCGCCTATTCGCGCCGATTGTTGATTTCCGTGCGGTGCTACGCACCGTACTCAATCAAGCGCGAACGCCAGCGGACGGGTGCGCTCGGGGGATAAACCCCTTATTAAGGCTTGACGCCTTAATTCACTCGCGCGAAGAATATTTCAACTTTATTTGTAAAAAGAAACAAGCGACATCTTGTTTCTTTTCTGCGGCTTGTTCCGTACCGCAAAAGCATAACCCGCTTTTAGCAATTATACAAGCCAAGTTACCTATCCCCCGAGAAGGCAGCGATTGCGGATGGATTTTCATAGTGAATGGCGCGTTTTCGAAGTGAGCGGAGCGGAAACGGTCGCCGCAAGGTGACCCTGCGGCGACTCGGAAACGCGACAGATTCTTGAAAAGACACCGCAGGCGCGGTTATGGGGGTAACCCCAAAGGGTGACCCTATGCCGACCCGAGAACGCAGTAGATTCGCGAAAAGACGCCGCAGGCGCGGTTAAATGCAACGCATTTTAAAGTATCTTATCGCGCAGGGACTGCATGCGTACGTCGAGGGAATAGGCGATATCGGCGCATTC
>CASEMM010000120.1 GCA_949289095.1 uncultured Eubacteriales bacterium
TGGACGTACCGATGGTGCATCTGTTGTCACGCCAGTGGCACGGCAGAGTAGCTATGTACGGAGCGGATAAACGCTGAAAGCATCTAAGCGTGAAACCCACCTCAAGATAAGATATCCCAGACCGAAAGGAAGTAAGGCACCTGAGAGACGATCAGGTAGATAGGCCAAGGGTGTAAGCATGGCAACATGTTCAGCTGATTGGTACTAATAAGCCGAGGGCTTAATCACAGAATATGACCTCGGAAGCGCGGAAGGGAGTATGACTCCCTGAGGCGCGGAGCAAGACTCTCTATGTAGTTGTCAATATGCGATGACAAGGCGTGCGAAGAGCACGCGTTGACATACGATTGCGGTGATAATATCATGTGGGATCCACCCGTTCTCATTCCGAACACGGAAGTTAAGCCACATAGAGCCGATGGTACTGTACGGGACACTGTATGGAAGAGTAGGACGTTGCCGCATTTCAGTGGAAAGACCCGTGCGTCATGCACGGGTTTTTTCTTCGTTAAGCGAGAGTGTGTTTTGCGGGGAGTACCCTTTAATTTGCTCCGTTTGTTTGTCTGCGTCGCGCGCACAGGCGTGCACAAGCACGCCGCGCGCACTTCTCGACAAAGCGCAAACGCCAAAGGACGGGTGCGCTCGGGGGATAAACCCCTTGTTAAGGCAAAGCCTTAACCGCTCGCGCAAGGAATATTTCGACCTTATTACGCATATAGCGATATGCGACGATAACAGAACGACGGCGGAAATCGTATCCGGCTCGGTCGAAAAGATATTCGCTCAGCACGGAGAGCAGGTGAAAATAAGCGTTTATCATTCCGCGAAAGACTTTATCAGAGACATGACGGGACATGTGTTCGATCTCGTGCTGCTCGATATAGAAATGCCGGGGTCTGACGGGGTGGAGATAGCGCGCATGCTGCGCAGGAACGACAATCCCGCAGATATAGTATTCGTATCCGCGCGCGAGGACCGCGTTTTCGAAACGTTTGAGGTGCATCCGTTCGGTTTCGTCAGAAAAAGCACGTTCGTCAAAGACATATCTTTGGTCATAGACGCGTTTATTTCCATGCGCAACAACAATCTTGCGTCTTCCGAAAACAGAACGCTCGTCGTAAGCACGCGCGACGGAACGTCGTCAATACCCATAAACAAAATAATATACATCGAAGGATGCAGAAAAGAACAGCTCGCGTATATGACGAATCTCGATAAGCCTGTGGTTTTCTGCAGTTCGATGGAAAAGCTCGAACAGAAACTTTGCGACTCCGGTTTTATACGCGTACACAAAGGGTATATAGTCAACTATTCGTATATCGGCGTTATAGGTCAGACTGACATAACCCTGACTACGGGCGACGTTCTTCCGCTTTCCAGACGCAAAAAACAGGAAGTGAAGGAACAGTATATGACGTGCGTCCGGGAGAGCGGCATGGCGATAGTCTGAAACGTCCGCACACGACGTGATCGGGCGGTATGCGAAAAAGATCTTTCCGCATACCGGGAAAGATCTTTCTGCATTTTTGAATCATACCGTTTTTCCGCGGCGGACCGTACTTGATCAGACGTCTTCGGGAGCGTCCGCTTCGGATTCCACCGAACGGTCGGGTGCGGGATTGGCAAACGCCCTGCTCTGTTCGCGGCCTATGCGGCGGTATTCCTTGGGCGTGACGTTATAGACGGCTTTGAACTGGCGGTTGAAATAGGATACGTTGTTATATCCGACGCCGAGAGCCACGTCGATAATGCTCGAACTTGTGACGAGCAGGTGATTCGCCGCCTGCGACAGACGGACGCCGTTGATATAGTCCACGCACGTCATTCCCGTAGCTTTTTTGAACAGCTTCATGAAATACGTTTCGGAGAAGCCGCACAGCGAAGCGAGGGTCTTTATGGATATTTCCTCCGCGTAATTTTCGCGGATATAGTCTATTGCGGGCTGGACGGATTCGCTCTCGCGGCTCTCGTCTATGCGTTCCGCGCGGTGGACGAGATCAAGCCGGTAAAGATGATAGAACAGCCAGAACAGATTCGCCTTCACCGCCATTTCCCAGCCGGGGATAGCGTCGTTGTACGCCTGCATGATAGTCGTCATGTTCTGATCGAACACATGGTAGTCCGCGAATTTGGTGCGGATGACGCGCGTTACGAGGTTAGTGCCGTTTATTATGGGCGCAAGATACTTGATGCTGCATGCGTCCGCGTTCGTGCTTTCGAGTATGCGCAGATTGAATATGATGGAATCGAGCACCATATCCTCGTTTTTGTATCTTCCGATGGAGTGTATCTTGCGCGGATTGACGAACACGATGTCTCCTTTGTGTACGGAGAACCATTTATCGTCGATGCAGACGGAACCGGTGCCTTCCTGCACTTTGATTATTTCCATCTCGTCGTGCCAGTGCGCTGATATGCAGGGAAGTTTTTCGCATATCACCGTGCGGTATTTTGCAAACGGACGGAGAGCCGTGCCGTGCACTTTGTTCTCGTGGAATTGCTTGAATTCCTCTTTGTTCAGATCGGATAATTTCCTTTTCATTAAGCCACCTGCCCCTGCGTCCGTATGGATTTCGCTCCGATGTCCGGTGCGAACGGACGTTTTTTGTCATAAGTACCGCGTAAAGCGGAATTTCCCCATATTCACATATTTTATATTATAGCCGTACCTCAATCTCTTGTCAAGTGAATTGCACATGCTCGGATATACGGCAAAAATTCACATTTTGCGAATTTCCGGCTCAAAATATGAAAAATACTGCATCTGAATGCAGAAAAACAGTTAAAATGCGATTAAAATAACCGCTTTTTTAGTTTTATAAGCGTTTTTGCGAGCGGCGGAAAAATCAGCGGAAAAACGACGGCGTTTGTCGCAAGCTGCGCGATGTAGAAGGGAATGCCGCGTGCGAAATAGACGGCGAAACGCGCTGCGAAATTATCGTAAAATCCCGTCAGCAGTCCCACATCCGCAAGACTCGTGAGTACGGAAAATTCCGCGGTCAGGAGCAGAGCCGCTGCCGTCGGCAGCACGCGTATGAGCACGCGCGAAGACGGACGCACGGCGAGCCGCAGCAGCATGAATGCGGCAACGGCGAGCGGCCAGTGGATTATGTACGACACCGTCCAGCTGCCGAAGCCGTAAATCGCTCCCTCGGCTGCGACGAAAGCCGCGGCGGAAACGAGCGCGATCGGACCGAGCGCGTATCCGCCGAGCGCGCACAGCAGCGTGACGACCTCTACGTTGGGGACAGCCGCAAGCGCCTCTTTTCCGCCGATCAGCAGCGCCGTATATACTCCGGCAAGCGCAATATACCGCACGGGGCGAAACCGTCTGCGCCGAAGTCCGCCGTTTTCGGAAACGGCGTTTTTTTCCGCGTCTTTCCGTTCGGCGCAGCTTTGTCCGCTTTCCGTCTCCTTTTTCTCCGCGTTTACCACCTGATTTTGCCTATGAGTATTACGCAGCCGTCCTCGATCGTCATCTGCGCCGCGCCCACGCCGCTGCTTACGAGCGTAATTCCGCACCAATCGACGGTGACGGCGTATTGAGATACGTCAAAGTCGCTTTCCACGCTCGTGTAAAGGTATACGAACTCGTTTTCTCCGAGAGTTATGCCGTCCACAGAGTTTATGAATCCGCCGCTTTCGGAGTATTCTACCCCCGCCGCGTCCAGCGCGTCAAACGCATTGCCGAGTCCGCTTGTGCCGAGAGTGAATACCGAATAGAGGTGTTCGTCCGCACTGCGCTCTATGACGAGATACATTCTGCCGTCGTCCGCACTACCGTCATCCGCTCTTTCGCCGCATGCTGCAAAAACCGCTATTATCGTTACCGTAAGCGCGACGGCGAGCGCGGCGGCGATAATTTTTTTCTTTATACCGTTCATAATGACCTCCGTTTTGCCTGCGGCAACGAAAAAGCGTCCCGTGAGGGACGCGCGCGGCAAAACGGGGTTGTGCCCGTTTCGAAGCGCGCTCTCCGTCTGCCGAAAGCGTTGGCTTTCACGGCGTTTGCGGGCAGGCAATCCGACTCGATGCGCATATCGGCGCACATACGGTAATGCACGTTGCGGCGGATTCTCACCGCGCTTCCCCTGCTTTCGGACGCGAACGAACGCGTCTCACTCCGCAGCCGATGTTTGCGTATATTATATTCCCGGAGTCCGCGCTTGTCAAGCAAATACGCGGATTCTCCTTGCAAACGGCGGCGTCGCTGCCGTCGGAGCGTAAATATTAAATTAGCATGAAATTCTGTTTACCCCCTTGACACGCGGGGGGGGGGAAATGATATAATGAACTCGGATGTGCACGATCGCCGCCGGAGGGGCATAGCGTGCGCAGCCGATTAAAAATAAAAGGAGAAAACAATGAAGGCAAAATTCATCAGAATGATCGTCTTATTTCCGATTATGGGCGCGATAGTGATCGCGCTTATAGTAGGAAACGCGGTCGCATTTGCCAATGCCGATTCGCTGACGGGTATCCTTTGTCCGCCCGTCGTCGACGAAGAGGCGCTGAACGCGACGCGCGAAACGGGGCAGGCGTTGTCCGCGCAGATAGTGAGGGAGGGAGCGGTGCTCGTCAAGAACGACAACGTGCTCCCGCTCAGCTATACCGAATCGCCGCAGGTCAACGTATTCGGCAGGACGTCCACCGACTGGGTGAACGGAGGCTCGGGTTCGGGGCAGGTCGTCCCCGAGGACAACGACGCGAGCACGAACATCGATCTGCTGCGCGCTCTGGACGAATACGGAATAAGGTATAACGAAAGTCTGACCGATATGTATACGGACTTTCTCTCTCCGGTGGGGGATCAGGGTTCGATAGGAACGTTTTACAATGTGTTCTACCGGCTGGGTGAACCGTCGATAGACGACGCCGAATTTTATACTCCCGCGCTTCTTTCCGAAGCGGAAGCATATTCGGATACGGCTCTTGTGGTGATAAGCCGCCGCGCGGGCGAGACGGAAGATCCCACGCGCGTGCAGTATAAATTCAACGCTCCGACGGACAGTTCCCGCCACTATCTCGAAATTTCCGAGGAGGAAGAGGGGCTTCTGCGCTATGTGGGAGAGACTTACGAAAAAGTCGTGGTGATCATAAACAGCACGAATACCATGGAACTCGGTTTCCTGGATACGATCCCGGGGCTCGACGCGTGCCTCGTCGTCGGCGGCACGGGAACGCGGGGCGCCGTGGGAATACCTCCGCTGCTTTACGGGGAATATTCGCCGTCCGGCCGTCTTGCCGATACATATGCATACGACATGACGACTAACATCAATTACAATTTTTCCGGATTCGAAGGCGTCGGACATTATACCAACGGAAGCGAACTGTATCCGACAAACGAGTGGTCGAACGCGGGCGTTTCCACGCGCTCGGCGCCCGCTTATGTGGACTATGTGGAAGGCATATACGTTGGGTACAAATGGTACGAGACCGCGGACGCGGAGGGACTGTGGAACGGCGTTTCCAACGATTGGGGAAGCGGATATGATGGCGTCGTTCAGTATCCGTTCGGTTACGGCATGAGTTACTGCGACTTCGACTGGGCAATTCAGTCCGTATCTCCGAGAGCGGGCAGCGTGATAACCGAAGACACGGAGATAACGATAGAAGTGCGCGTCACCAACAACGGCGACATGCCCGCCATGGACGTCGTCGAACTTTACGTGACGCCGCCGTATACGGACGGCGGGATAGAGAAAGCGCACGTCAACCTCGTTGCGATCGCCAAAACCGGAGAGATAGCCGCGGGCGGCAGCCAGGTGGTCACACTGACGGCAAAGGCGCGCGATTTCGCGTCTTACGACTGCTATGACAGAAACGGTAACGGCGAAGCCGTGTGGGAACTTGATGCGGGCGAATACGTCCTTTCCGTCCGCACGGACGCGCATACCGTCAAGACGGCGGACTTCGACGGGGGAGCGCAGAACGCGCCTGCGACGATAAGTTACGAGACGGACGACACGATAGTAATGTCCGTCGACCCGTATTCAGGTGCGGAAGTGAGCAATAAATTCACGGGGGACGACGCCGCGGACGGCGCGTCGCTCGACGGAAGCGATTCGGACGCAAACATTCCGTTTATCAGCAGATCGGATTTCCCCGTAACGCTCGATAAACCCGCCGACAGGGCGATGACGGATAACATCAAAAAGCTCAACCTGTATACAAAAGCCGACGCGGACGCGTGGGACGGCGTCGGAACCGAAGACGGAGCCAAAACGGATGTATTCGGAAACGAAATTTCGGCGTCGGGAGGCGGCAACGGACCGTATACGTTCACGCGCGGCGGCGAGACGAAGACGTTCTCGTTCGGCGAAAACAACGGGCTGAGCATTTACGAAAACGGTGCGGTGACCGAACTCGGATTTGCTCTCGGCGCGGACTACGACGATCCGCAGTGGGACGATCTGCTCGATCAGATAACGGTTTCGGAAGCCACGTCGCTCGTCAGCAGCGGATCTTTCGCAAACGGAGCGGTGGAGTCCATAGGAAAGCCGAGGCTTTCGGACTACGACGGTCCTGCGCAGTGCCGCAGCTTCAACGCCGGCAACACGCGCGGAACGGGCTTCCCCAACGCAACGGTTATCGCGCAGACGTGGAACACCGCGGTGGCTTACGACTTCGGACTTAACTATGCGAGGGAGATGGACGCGCTCGGCGTCAACGGAGTATACGGATTCGGGTGCAACATGCACCGTTCACCGTTTGCGGGAAGGAATTACGAATATTACAGCGAGGACGCGTATCTGTCCGCAATCATGCTCACCAATGCGGTGCGCGCTCTGAAAAACGGCGGAAAGTATACGTATCTCAAACATTTCGCCGTGCAGGAAGTGGAGACGGAGCGCGATTCGCTCTATACGTGGCTTACGGAGCAGTCATTGCGCGAGATATATCTCAAACCGTTCTATATGGCGATACAGGAAGGCGGCTGCGTGGGACTCATGAGTTCGTATAACCGCATAGGACACGTCTGGACGGGCGGCAGCGAAGCTCTGCTTACGGGCATTCTCCGCGACGAATGGGGGTTCAACGGGGCGGTCGTTACGGACTATGCGGACATAGATAAATACATGAATCTCGATCAGGCGCTGCGTGCGGGCGGCGATCTCGGACTCGGCGTTTCGCTGAACAGCTCGTTCAGCGTAGATTACAACGGCGGAAGCCCGCGCATAAAATACCAGCTCCGCGAGGCGGTGCACCATGTGACATATATGTGGCTCAGCGCGCAGTACGCGAACTCGGTTTACAACGAGAATGCGGACGTCGGGCAGCAGATAACCGTCGCATCCGTGCGCGAAAGCTGGGTGTGGTGGATACCCGCATTGATCGATCTCGATCTGTTCGTGCTGATAGCCTGCGGCTTCGGAACGTTCTTCCTGCTGACTGCGGGCAATAAAAAGAAGAAACGGGAAACCGAGATAATAAGAGACGTATCTGACGAAAAGCATGTACCGGACGAGAGCGGTAAAACGGTAACGGGAGGAGAAAACGATGAAATTGACTAAGACTCTTCTTAAAAGAATAATACTCATATCCGTAGCGGCGCTGTCAGTCATCGCGCTCGTAATGATCCCGCTCGGATCGTACATCGCATACAGAACTTCTCAGCCGTCGGGCGGCGGTGGCGGCGGCAATCCCGTCGTGCGTCCGACAATCCCAAAACTCACCGCGATAGACGCGGAACTTGTGGAAGGAGTGGAGTATTTCGACAACAATCTCGCGTTCGTATCGAGCGCGGACATTACGGTAAAGGCGACGTACGACGACGGAAGCACGGAAGACGTCGATCCCTCGGACTGTACGATCAGCACTCCCGCAACGTTTGCCGTGGACGGCGGTACGATACGCGTCGGATACCGCGGGGTTTATGACGAAATAGAAATCTCTCTCATACCCGTTGAGCTGGAGGGACTGTTCGTAAGTTCCGCGCCTTACAGAATCGTGTATCAGGCGGGAACGACGTTCGACGCGACGGGCATGGTAGTCGTGGCGTCGTATAACGACGGCAGCGAAAGCGAACTTGACAGGGAGGAGTATTCGGTCGATACCGAAAGCGCGCTCGAAACGGGCGACGAGTCGGTGAGCGTGTCGTATACCGAAAACGAAAAGACGGCGGAAGCCGAAGTTCAGATCAGCGTCGTGGAAACGTTGAATGACGGCGCGGTGGAATCGCTTGCCGTCGACGGTCCGTGCACGGTTGCGAACGGCGCCGCGCTGTCCTCCGCGACTATCGCCGTCCGAGGCATATACGAGAGCGGAAACGCGTTTCCTCTTACGGCGGAAAACTATGTCATGACGGCAGACGACGTGACGGCGCGTCTCGGAAAAAGTTATTCCGTGGACGTTGCGTATAAAGAAAATCCCGAAGCGACGCTCTCCGTCCCTCTGACAGTCGGTGTGCGGCTCGAAGGCGAAGACGGAGATATCGTCGGAGGACATGCGAATACGGAAACCGAATACGTATTCGAAAACGGACAGTTCGTCAGTACGGAAACGGACGTATCGTTCGCGGGTGCGTTTGCAAATTCCGTAAAGAACGGTTCGGAAGGTTCGCTTGCATTCACGGTGGATTCGTATTCGGACTGTACGGCAAATCTTACCATGCGCTGCGGAAACAGTTATCTGGTGCGAGACGATGACGGATATTACTGGATGCAGCCGCTGCAGATCAATACGATAGCCGATCTGACGATAAACGGTATTCCCGTGAACGTAGCGAACAACGTGGTGCTCAAAGGCTGCGGACCCAGCGAAACCACGGGATCGTCTTCGTCCGATTACGCTCCGCTTTACGGCGTGTATTATGAATTTACGTTCGAAAACGTCGGACTTTCCGCGGGCAGCAATACGATCAAACTGTCGTTCAAGAACAGTACGGAGGGAGCGCTCACATGTTGGAGCGAGTCGCCTTCCACGATGAACGTGGATTATATGATCGTCGAAACTTCCGGAAGCGCCGTTCCGGACGACGCAAAAATAATCGGTATCGATGCCGCGGTCGGAGCGGAGCTTGTATACGGTA
Source organism: uncultured Eubacteriales bacterium (assembly GCA_949289095.1). Taxonomy (GTDB): domain Bacteria; phylum Bacillota; class Clostridia; order Christensenellales; family Pumilibacteraceae; genus Protoclostridium. Next base: position 9,035 of record CASEMM010000120.1, read on the forward strand.
CTGCGGCGGACGACGTGAACGTGCAGGCGGTAGCCGTGCTCGACAGCGGACATCGCATTGCGCTCGATCCGGCGGATTACACTGCGGAAATAGTCGGCGGCGATATAACGGACGGATATATACTGTTCGGAGAATATACAGTGCGTCTGACGCTTGCGGCGGACGAAAGCGTTACCGCGGATATTGACCTGACGGTGGAAGAATTCGAATCCATACTCGCGCGCACCGCATCCGTCGAGATATCGGACGACAGAGTGTATTATGTATTCGGGTTCGACAGTATAGGTTACGACGAAGACGAATTCACTTTTTTCGACGGAACGACCGAATACGAAATAGCGGTATTCGAAAAGGATATGGACAGCGTCGTTGTCAAAATCGACGTTACGGATCTCGCTGCGGGAACGACGATATATCCTCACCTCAGTCTTAACGGAACGAATTACGCGAACGGCGCAAATGCCAACGGCGATATACGCGGAGACGATCTCGTATACGAGGACGGACAGTCCGTGACGCTGAACGGAAAGACATACGCGATTGCGGAAGAGTGGAGCATGCCTACTCTCGTGATTACGGCCGAGACATAACGGTATTGTCCGCAGAATGTGCGGCGGTTTCAAAACGGCGGTCCGGAAAATCCGGACCGCCGTTTTGCTTTTGTTTTGCAAAAATAAAATTCTGCAAATCAATAAAATTCGGTTGCAATCGGCGGGGGGATAGTGTATAATAGCTTATGGTAAAGAAGCGCATAAGGGGGGAAAGGCGGTTGGTTTCGCCTGTCCGTGGGGCTTGCGGGATCGGCTGAGGCTGTACCCGTTTTTTTATGAGGCGTTGCAGGGGAAACGATGATATTACAATTATAATTCTGTCAAAAATCTTATAAACGGAACGGATAAAGACATGGAAAGAAAACACTCGAAGATCAGTATCATCGGAGCCGGCTCGGTGGGCGCTACCGTCGCTTATTCGATAGCCACTCAGAAACTCGTGTCCGAACTTGTCATTATAGACGTGAACAAGGACAAGGCGGCAGGCGAGGCAATGGACATCAGTCACGGCATAGTGACGATGGACGCGATGGATATCCATTGCGGGGATTATCCCGAGATAGCGGGCAGCGACATCATCATAGTGACAGCCGGACTCGGACGCAAGCCGGGCGAAACGAGACTCGATCTTGCGGCGAAGAACATAATCATCGCAAAGGATATCGCAAAGAACATCATGAAGTATTACGACGGCGGCGTGGTGCTCGTCGTCGCCAACCCGCTTGACGTGCTGACGTACGTCATCCGCAAGGAAACCGGGCTTCCCGCACATCTCGTTGTGGGTACGGGCACGTCGCTCGACAGCGCGCGTTTCCGCTATCTTCTCAGCGAGAAACTGAACGTGGATGCGAGAAACATTCACGGATTCATGTCCGGAGAGCACGGCGACAGTCAGTTTGCCGTGTGGAGCGCGGTGCATATCGCAGGCATGTCCATAGATGCGTACTGTGCGAAGGCGGGCATTACTCTTGATAAGCCCGCGATCGAGGAGTCGGTCAGAAAGGCCGGCGGCGAGGTCATCAGGCTCAAAGGCGCGACGTTCTATGCGATAGCTTCCGTTGTTGCGGAACTCAGCCGCGGTATGATAAAGAACACGCGCAGCGTGCACAACGTCAGCACTCTTCTCGAAGACTATTACGGCATAAACGACGTGTGCATAAGCGTTCCCACGGTACTCGGCATAAACGGCGCGGAACAGCATATTCCGTATGATTACACAGGTGAAGAACTCGACAAACTGCGCGCTTCTGCGAAAAAGATGCGCGAATTCCTCGACAGTCTGAATGTCTGACAATATAAGGCGGTATTTGAAAATGGATAAGAAACAGTACGCTCTCGAAAAGCACAAGGAATGGGCGGGTAAGATAGAAGTCGTTACCCGCGCCCCGATAACCAACCGTGAGGAACTCTCCGTCGCCTATACTCCCGGCGTCGCGGAGCCTTGCCTCGAGATTTCAAAGGACGTCGATCTTTCGTACGTTTATACGCGCCGCGCCAACCTCGTCGCGGTCGTGACGGACGGCACCGCCGTTCTCGGACTGGGCGACATAGGTCCCGAAGCGGGTATGCCCGTTATGGAAGGTAAATGCGCCCTGTTCAAAACGTTCGGCGACGTGGACGCGTTCCCGCTCTGCATCCGATCCAAGGAAGCGGACGACATAGTGCGCACCGTTCAGCTGCTTGCGGGCAGCTTCGGCGGCATAAACCTCGAGGATATATCCGCGCCCCGCTGCTTCGAGATAGAGAAGCGCCTTAAAGAGGTGTGCGACATTCCCGTGTTCCACGACGATCAGCACGGCACCGCGGTCGTGACCATGGCGGCGATGATAAACGCGCTCAAACTTGCGGGCAAGAAGATAGAGGACGTCAGCGTCGTAGTCAACGGTTCCGGCGCTGCCGGCATTGCGATAACGCGTCTGCTCATGAGCCGCGGACTTAAAAGAGTCATACTCTGCGACCGTAAGGGCGCCATATACAAGGGCCGCGACGGTCTCAACCCCATCAAGGCGGAAATGGCGGAGATCTCCAACCTTGAGAGAAAAGCGGGCAGCCTCAAAGACGTCATTGTCGGCGCGGACGTGTTCATCGGCGTTTCCGCTCCCGGCAGCCTGACGGCGGAAATGGTGAAGACCATGAACCGCGATCCCATCATATTCGCAATGGCGAACCCCGTTCCCGAGATCATGCCCGACGAGGCGATCGCGGCGGGTGCGAAAGTCGTCGGCACGGGTCGCAGCGACTTCGCCAATCAGATAAACAACGTTCTCGCGTTCCCCGGAATCTTCCGCGGCGCGCTTGACGTCCGCGCGCGCGACATCAACGACGAAATGAAGATCGCGGCGGCGGAAGCGATCGCGGGCATAGTGAAGCCCGAAGAGCTCTGCCCCGAATACATCATTCCCGATTCGTTCAATCCCCACGTCAAGGACGCTGTGGCAAGCGCCGTCAGGGAAGCGGCGCGCCGCACCGGAGTCGCGCGTATCTGACAGCCGCTCCGAACGCGTAATTACGACAATCGTTTGCGAACCCCTTTCTGAAAAGAAGGGGTTCGTTTTTTGCTCTCCGAAAACTCCGCCGTTATGGCGGGGTTGTGAGGGACTGATAGCGATGAAGATGACGAAAGAACTCCGATCGTGCGGAACAGGGGCATGACCGGCGGCGGGAATATACACGTCAGTATGATATTGCAACGAATAAAACGAAGCAATATCATAAATGGTTCGGCGCATACGAAACACAATTGCAAGTGTCGTACGGTGTTTGCGCCGAAGTATGGGCGGAAAGTGTTTTATGGAGGGAAGCGGACAGACGGTTTTGCCGTAAGTTCCGCATAAAAATAAGCCGTGGGAAAATAAATTCGGGTATTGACACGGCGAAGATGATATGATAGAATAAAATCATAAGGGGAAAGCGATGAAAATTCTCGAACTGGATAACGTAGTCAAGGTATACGGCAAGGGAAATGCCGCGACGAGAGCTCTTGACGGGGTGACGTTCTCCGTTGACGCGGGAGAGTTCGTGGCGATCATGGGCGCGTCGGGTTCGGGCA
>CASEMM010000121.1 GCA_949289095.1 uncultured Eubacteriales bacterium
TGAACGCCGCTCTGCCCCGTGCCGCCCACGCTTATGCAGGCGTCGACATCGAAATCTTCGAGATAGGACATTTCCATATTGTTGCAGCCGTTGTATATGACTATAAGTTTGTCGCTTATCCCGCGCGCCATGCGCAGAACGGCTTCCTCTTCCGTCGTCAGTTCGAGATAAGTGCGGCTGTCGTCCGTCGGCAGAGGCTGCGTATCGTCCATCTTACCCGTCGTGTTCTTCGTCTGATAGAACGGCAGATCGCACGACTCGCCGCCAAGGCGGGCTATAACGACTATGGATGTTTTCGAAAACTCCGCCGCATTTTCAAGCACCGTCTTTCCGTTTTCGCCCGTCGCGTTGTAGTATTCCTCGCCCGGCTCAACGAACATGAAGAAATTATTGGAAGTATTTTTCGTCGGATCGTGCAAACCGCGGAAGGTCGTTCGCATATTGCGGTAATTCGTATACATATCCATCAGCTCGGTATTATACTCTATTCCCGCTTCGGTAAGCGCCTTGGTCAGCTTCTGCGAACGCGCCTTGTTCTGTCCGCCGCTCGCGTTGACGGAACCGTCGGAGCCGTTCACCCAGCCGCCGTCGCTGCCGCCCCAGCCGAACACATTGACTTTCGCAAGTTCCTCTTCGGTCAGCGGAAGCGCGGGTTTGCCGTCTACCTCTTCGTTGCGGAGGAGCACTATTCCCTCCGCTTCCATTTCGCGCACGAGATCGTCGTTTGCGGCAAGCGCGCTCTGCATCTCTTCGGACTGGAACGAATCCGCCATACCCGATCCGTGCAGATATTCCGTTATGAGATCGAAATACCTGTTCGCAAACACGTCCGCAACGATTATTCCTGCGAACAGCACCGCAAAGAGCGCGAGCAGCACTATTCTTATTATAAGCTTTTTCTTCGTCATGACATTTTCTCCTTTGCTCACGCGACCGGCGTTACCGTGAAATAATCCACGAACGCGCCTTCCGTTGCTTTGAACGTTATAACCACCGTATTGACTCCGCTATCGAATTCGTACTCTCCGAACATGTAATCCGAATGACCTTCCGGCGCATATCCCGTCGACGGTTGCGGACCGTATACGGTGCCCTCCGCAAATGTCCGGTCGACGCCGTTTATCGTTATCTTCGATATCATGGAATCGGTCGTAACCGCTGCCGCGCCCGTGGCTATTCCGCGCATTTTTATCGCCGCGCGCTGTCCGTCTTTCGCACCGACGGTAAACGTCAGCGTCGAGCCGTCGGTGAAATTCTTGATAAAACCGCTGCCGGAGAAATTTTCTTTAACGCCGCTTCCTTCGGGAGGCACGCTCGTTATTCCGCTGAACGAAAGAAGTTCCGCTTCCGCTTTCGCCTCTTCCCCGCCCGTTATGTCGAAATCCGCTTTCAGCGTCTCTTCGGGCACGGCGTCCGGATCGGCATAGAACACGCGCAGGCAATCGAACAGAACGGAGTGCATATCCGCTTCGTTTACGTCCGGAGTCTCAGGATCGTCCTGCAGATTCATATCGACTTTGGAAGTTATCACGAAAGTATTGTCATTCCCCTCGTTGAGAGTCACGTCGTCGAGGGCGACTTCATACCAATGACAGTAACGCGAAAGCGATCCGCGTTCGTCATCATAGCCGCCCGGGAGAATCTCGTCATCGCCTATCTCTACGGGCTCGCCGTTGAACGTAACGTCCACTATTTCGTTGATCCGAAGGGGTATCGCAAACGCACCGCCGTCCGGATCGTCCTCGTATGACGATGCAACGAAACGCAGCGACGCCTTTGTTTCTTTGAGTGCGGAGATTTTTATGGTTATCGTGCCGCCGAGACCGAGATTGCGCACGAAACTCTCCCCCGAAGCATATTGCAGCAGAGAGCTGGAAGTGACTTTTTCCCCGCCGACGACGTCGCCCGCTTCCGCTTCGATCACTCTGACGGACGACGCGGGAACGACCGTCACGGGAACGTCGGCGGTGAACGTGTTGCCGCCGTCGGAATAATAAACCGTCACGCTGTCGTCGCCTGCCGAGAGCGATGCGGCGTTTTCCGAAAGGGTGTAGCCGCTCGTCAACGCTCTCGTGCTGTCGTCGTCGAATACGAGGTCGAGACCCAATCCCACCGTGGAGAACGCCTCGCCCTCGGCATAGAGCGTTCTCGCGGGAAGAGCGGTCAGCTCCATACCCGTTATCTTATGAACATTGAGCGGGAAATCGTACGTCCAGGTGTCGTAAGTTATCTTTACGGACTCCGTACCGTACTCAATGGGACCGGATGGCGTTATAACGCAGTTCTGCCCGTCCTTTATCTCCTGCACCCAGCCGTCATTCCACGTTATTTTCAGAACCATACCGGTAGGATCGAAAACACCGCCTACGCCGTAGTCGCTGTTAGTGGGAGGCGTGGTCATTTCGATGTCGACGATGTAATACTCTCCGTCGGGTACGACAGGCGAACCGCCGCCACCGCCGCCCTGCGGATCATCAGTCGTTCCGCACGCAGTAAACACGAATGCGGCAACGACCATGAGCGCGACAAGCGGTAAAAACAATTTTTTCAAGATCGTTTTCATTTCATCTTCTCCTTTAATATTTTCCGCCCTTTCGCCTGCGGTTATATCGCCGACAAGCGAAAAAACGG
>CASEMM010000122.1 GCA_949289095.1 uncultured Eubacteriales bacterium
TATGTGTAAAATTGCCCGCTGCTTTTGGCAACGGGCAATTCATGTTATACGATTGCTTAGGCGTTACTTCGCGTAATCCACGCTTCTGAGCTCTCTTATGACGTTTACCTTTATCTGCCCGGGATATTGCATTTCGTTTTCGATCTGTTTTGCTATATCGCGTGCAAGGAACACGGTTGCGGCGTCATCCACCACTTCGGGTTTTACGATGATACGCACCTCTCTGCCTGCCTGTATCGCGTATGATTTTTCGACGCCCGGATGAGAGTTCGCAATACTTTCGAGCTGTTCGAGACGCTTGACGTAATTTTCAAGGGATTCACGGCGCGCACCGGGCCTCGAACCGCTTATTGCGTCTGCGCACTGAACGATGACCGCTTCGATCGTCTGAGGATCTATATCGTTATGGTGCGCGGCTATACAATGTATAACTTCGTTGCTCTCCCTGTACTTTTTGGCTATATCCACGCCTATCGTTATGTGGGTGCCTTCCGTCTCGTGATCGATGGACTTACCTATATCGTGAAGCAGACCGGCGCGTTTGCATATGGCAACGTTCGCACCGAGTTCCTGCGCCATATTTCCAGCGAGAAGCGCCACTTCCACGGAATGTTTGAGTACATTCTGTCCGTAGCTTGTTCTGAATCTGAGCCGTCCGAGAAGGCGCACGAGTTCCGGATTGAGATTGAACACCCCGGTTTCAAACATAGCGTTTTCTCCCGCGTCCTTTATCTGTGCGTCAATCTCTTTCGTAGCCTTGGCAACGACGTCCTCAATTCTTCCGGGATGAATGCGCCCGTCGGAAATGAGCTTTTCGAGAGTAACGCGGGCAATTTCGCGGCGCACGGGATCGAATGCTGAAAGAACGACGGTATCCGGAGTGTCGTCTATAATAAAATCCACACCCGTTGCCTGTTCGAGCGCCTTAATGTTACGTCCCTCTCTGCCTATGATTCTGCCTTTCATTTCGTCGCTTGGCAGGGTAACCGTAGAAACGGTTATTTCATTGCTCTGATCAACGGCGCAACGCTGTATTGCGAGCGCAACTATTTCGCGGGCTTTCTTTTCGCCGTCCTCTTTCGCCTGCGCTTCTATTTCCCGCACCTGTTTTGCCGCGTCGCGCTTAGCCTCGTCCTCCATGGCCTCGATGAGTCTGTTCTTTGCTTCTTCTTTACTGAGCTGTGCGACTTTTTCGAGCTCCTCGACCATGCGTGCGTGCGCCTCGCCGATTTCTTTCTTCTTACCGTTGAGTTCTTCCTGCTGCGCCGCCAGATCGTTTTTGAGCGCCTCTACGTTTTCCAGCTTGGAATCGAGGCTCTCCTCTTTCTTATCGAGCATTGATTCCTTCTTGTCGAGAGACGATTCCCTTTGCTGAAGTCTCTGCTCCGACCTCTGCATCTCCGCATTGTGTTCGCGTTTTTCGTTTTCGAATACGATACGCTCTTTCCTGACTTCTTCTCTGCCCTCGGCGACAGCGTCTTTTCTCAGCTTTTTCGCCTCGGCGATGGCCTCTTCGACCATCTTGTTCGCAAATTTTTTCGATCTATCAGTTCTACTTTTAAGCACAAAATGATATATCGCAAATCCTATGCCGAATCCCGCGATAAGTGCTACGATCGGCAATACGATCGACAGTACCACGGGAACGGACACGGACAGTATAACTGCTCCCATTTCGATTTTTATCCTCCTTTCGGTTTAATATGTAATGCTATCAGAAGCTTAATAACATACAAAATTATAATTCATTGCGTATATTTATGCAAGCGAATTACCGTATCCGCATGCATTTTATCAAAATAAAGCGCCTTTTTGTCAGTCCGCTTCCGCTTTTTTCGCTTCGTGCGCCTGTTTGACTTTCTCGGTGACCTCGTCTGCGAACTCGCTGTTCGTTTCGAGCATTTCGCGAAGACGCTCTCTGCCCTGGCATATGCGTTCGCCGTTATACCCGAACCACGAACCGCTCTTGGTGAATATGTCGTATTCGAGTCCGAGATCTATCAGACAGCCTGCGTTGCTTATGCCTTTACCGTATATTATATCGAACTCAGCCGTTTTGAACGGGGGCGCCATTTTGTTTTTGACGACCTTGACTTTTGCACGGCTGCCGACTATGTCTGCCCCGTTCTTTACGGAATCCACCTTTCTTATATCGAGACGGATGGACGTGTAGAATTTGAGGGCTTTTCCGCCGGGCGTTGTCTCCGGAGAACCGAAGAATACGCCGACTTTTTCACGCAGCTGATTGATGAATATGATGCACGTCCCCGTTTTTTCCGCAGGCGCAACGAGTTTGCGGAGAGCTTTCGACATAAGCCGCGCCTGCAGCCCTATCTGACTGTCCTCCATCTCGCCGTCTATTTCCGCTTTTGGCGTAAGCGCAGCGACGGAATCGACGACTATCACATCGAGCGCACCGCTCGAAACGAGTTCTTCTACGATATTGAGCGCCTGTTCGCCCGAATCGGGCTGCGAAATATAAAGTTCATTGAGGTCTATGCCGAGATTTTTTGCATAAGTCGGGTCCAACGCGTGTTCGGCATCCACAAACGCCACTTTACCGCCTGCTTTCTGCGCCTGAGCGATGACATGCAGCGTAAGCGTTGTCTTGCCGCTGGATTCCGGACCGTATATCTCTACTATTCTGCCTTTAGGCATTCCCCCTATGCCGAGCGCGAAATCGAGAGGCAGACAGCCCGTCGGAATAACGTCCACCTTGCGAACGGATTCCTCGGACATACGCATTATGGAACCCTCACCGTGCTCTTTTTTTATTTTAGCTATAGCAAGCTCGAGAGCCTTCTCTCTCTCGGCATTGATCGCAGCCTTATCTTTTTCCATTAGTTTCTCCTTTTTCTGTTTCTTAGATATTTGCCGAGCTCAAACAGAGCCGTTCTTATACCCGATTCCGTTATCTTCTCCCGAAGCCGCATATCCGTCAGCGAAGAATCGCCGGGCACATAGTAATGCTCGAATACATGAATCGCATCCTTATCGCCGACGGCGACATAATAAAGCCCTACTCTGCTGCCCGGTTCGGCGGACGGACCGGCGTTGCCTGTAGTCGCAACCGCTATATCGCAGCCGCCAGCAAGCAGCCCGCTCGCCATTTCAAACGCACAATCCGCAGAAACCGCGCCGAGTTTGTTTATTACGTCCGCCGATACTCCGAGACGTGCCTGTTTGGACTCGTTTGAATATGCGACGATGCTTTCGACGAGACATTTGCTCATCCCGGGATGAGCAATGAGCGCAGACGCAAGCCCGCCGCCCGTAAACGATTCGGCTATTGCAAGCCTTGCGCCGGATATCAGCAACAGTTCCGCCGTGCTGTCAGCGAGAGAAACGTCTTTGAGCGCATACACATAATCGCCGAGTACGTCGCCAACGGAATTTATCATATCGTTGACTGCGGACGACGACGTATTCCGCGAATAACGCACACGGACGTCACACGCCTCGCCGTCGGGATAAAAATTGAACATTATCTTGTTTCTGTTGCGTATCTGATCGCGCAGCATATCACGCAATTCTTCTTCGGACTTTCCGAAAGTACGGAACACAACGGTATTAAAGCACTTCTTGCTTCTGACGTTAAGAAGCGGTATCACTACTTCTTTTACTTTTCGTTCGTCGAACGTCGGCATAACGACGAACGTACGCTCGTCCATACGGAAATAATCCGCCTGTCTGCCGTCTGCAATCTCTCCGCCTATCGCCTCGTCGAGATACACCGTTTCTCCGATCGCGATTATCATATCGTCCTCGCCTGTAACCGATATGATTCCGCGTATCTCTTCCGAAGTTTCCGCGCAATAAATCCGATATATTTCATAATCGCGGTCAGCAAGAAGAACGGAAAGACGGAAAAAATCGAATTCTCCCTCCGTCAGCGTACTTTTCCCTATCGCGATTACGTTTATATTCATGGTAAATTACTCTCCGTCGGCACCGTCGCCGTTTTCATCCGTATGAGCGCCCGCCTTTTCCGGAGCTTTTTCAGACAGCACTCCGGGATATTTAACGATATAGAGCACGCAGGATACAACCGCCATAAGCGCGCCTGTCGCAAGGAGCGCGAAACCGACGATAAACAGTACCCGCGCTGCCGTCACGAGTCCGGGCAGCGCATGTTCAGCGCCGATCTGCATGAGGTCGGGGGCAATCATTATGACGACAATGCCGAACATCTGCGCCGCCGCCTTGATCTTACCCGGCATATCCGCGGCTATGATAATGTTTCTGCTCGCAGCTACCGAACGAAACGCAGTCATAAACAGTTCCCGGCAGATTATGAGCACGACAAACACAGTCAGAATTATGATAAACACGGAAGCGCCTTCCCCGAACGGCGGCAGCGATACTACCGAAAATACGTATACGAGAAGTACGAGCGCGCTTCCGCACAGCAGCTTGTCCGCAGCGGAATCGAATAATTTCCCGAAATCCGTCACCATATTCCATTTACGCGCGAGTTTGCCGTCAAGAAAGTCAGTAAACGCCGCAATGCCGAAAACCGATACGGCGAGAAAGTCGTTAAAATATTTCAGCACGCCGACTTCGAGAAATACGAGCGCGACGTACACGGGGATGAGAAACATTCTCGCCATAGTCAGTCTGTTTGGTATATTCATACTTTTTCTCCAATAAGATCGTAACCTTTATAGCCTGTTATTCTGACGTTATAGACATTGCCCACATCGCAGAAACCGCCTTTGAAATACACAAGCCCGTCCACCTCCGGAGCATCTGCCTCCGTTCTTCCGACAAACATTCCGCGACGGTAATCGATGTCTTCGTACATAACTTCCAACGTACGTCCGACAAACGCGGCATTGCGCTCCCCGGCAAGTTTTTCGATAAGTCTGCCGAGCGCGTTCACGCGCCTGCGCTTGACTGATTTAGGAAGCTGTTCCTTCATTTTCGCGGCCGGAGTGCCTTCTTCGCGGCTGAATGCAAACACTCCCGCATGATCGGGTTTGTATTCCGCAACGAACGCTTTGAGTTCCTCAAACTGTTCCTCTGTTTCTCCGGGAAAACCAACCATCAAAGTAGTGCGTACAGCAATATCATGCGCCTTCAGTTTTCCGAAAAGCTCTTTGATATGCGCGGAATCAGTGCGCCGTCCCATACGCTTCAATACGCCGTCCGATATATGCTGCAACGGCACGTCTATATATTTTGCCATTCTCTTTTCCGACGCGATAAGCCCGATAAGTTCGTCGGTAACAAGTTCGGGATAACAATACATAAGACGTATTTTGCCGAACGAGCATTCGTCAAGCAGCCGCTTTACAAGCGGAACGAGCAGATAATCGCCGCCGAGATCGAAGCCGTAGCGCGTTACGTCCTGTGCCACGATAATGAGCTCTTTAACGCCCATATCGTCAAGATGCTTCGCCTCTTCGAGCAGACTGTCAGGCGTGCGAGAACGATACTTTCCGCGTATGGCGGGTATCGTACAATACGTGCACCGATTGTCGCAGCCGTCAGCGATTTTCAGATATGCGTAATGCGGAGGCGTGGACAGCACTCTCTTACAAGTCGGCGCGCACTCCGGACTCATGCTAAAACCGTCGCCGCGCTCTATTATGCCGCATATGTCCGCGTAATCGTTAATACCGACAAAGCAATCGACTTCGGGCAGCAAACGCGTAAGTTTTTCTCCGTACCGCATCGGCAGACAGCCGGTAACGACGAGGCGCGAACATCTGCCGGTATTTTTGTATTCAGCCGCCGATATGATCTCATCCACGGCTTCCCTTTCCGCCGCTTCGATAAACGCACAGGTATTGATCACGATGACGTCGGCTTCGCTGAAATCATCGGTAACGGAATAACCGCCCTTGCCGAGGAAATACAATATATTTTCTGTATCGACGCGGTTTTTATCGCACCCGAGGGATATGACTGCCGCGATTTTTCTTTCTGCACTCATCGTCACTCGTTGAACGGAACGCCGAATATGGTCTCAAACTGCGCTTCCGTCATGTATACCTCTCTCGGTTTGGCTCCCATGCTCGGACCGATCCACTTGCGCATTTCCATAATATTGATTATGCGCGACGCACGCGCGTATCCGAGCGCGAATCTGGTCTGAACGAGAGAAGTGGAAGCCTTCTGCATATTGATGAAACAACGCATGATATTCGGATACATCTTCTCGTCCGCACTCTCTTCCGCATCGGACACGACGGCGGCAGACTCTTCCGGCTCGCTCTGATCGACGAGTATCGCATTTTCTATATCCCTGTCGAATCTCGCTTCGTTGTGATCTTTGACGTATTTGACTACCGATACTATCTCTTCGTTCGTAAGAAAAGCTCCCTGCAGACGGATCGGCTCGGAATTGCACATCAGGAGCATGTCGCCTTTGCCTATAAGAGCCTCCGCTCCGCCCTGATCAAGTACGGTGCGCGAGTCAGCATTGGACGTGACTTTAAGCGATATTCTTGACGGCAGATTGACTTTTATAGAACCGGTTATTATATCCACTGAAGGACGCTGCGTAGCAAGGACCAGGTGTATGCCGGCAGCACGCGCTTTCTGCGCGATACGGCGAATACCTGCTTCTACGTCCTTTTTGCGCGTCGTCATCAGATCCGCAAGCTCGTCCACGACCATGACGATAGAGGGCATTTTTTTCATTTTGCCGGATCTGACGGGTTCGCTCTTATTGTATTCTTCGAGATTGCGGACGGCACATCCCTGCATGGACAAACCGTTAAACAACTCGAAACGCCTTTCCATCTCGTCTATTAAATAATTGAGCGCGTTTACCGCGTGATTAACGTCCGTAATCGGATTTTCGAGAAGCAAATGCGGCAATCCGCGATATAGCGTAAACTCTATCTGTTTTGGGTCTACCAGCACTATGCGCACATCCTCGGGCGAACTGCGGTATATAAGGCTGACGATTATCGTGTTAAGACAAACGGATTTACCCATATTCGTCGCACCCGCAACAAGCAGATGCGGCATCTTTTCGAGATTACGCACTATTGCGTCGCCGCCGATGTCCTTACCGAGAGCGAGCGGAAGTACGCCTTTTGAATCTCTGAATGCCGGCGAATCCACGATCTCGCGGAAGGCAACGGATACGCGATGTTTGTTCGCAACCTCGATGCCGACCACCTGCTTGTTGGCAACCGGCGCTTCGATTCGTATCGCGCCGCTGGCAAGCCTGAGCTCGAGATCCATGTCCATGGACAGTATATTCCTGACCTTTATGCCCTGCGGCGGCTGCAATTCATATCTGGTAACCGACGGACCGACAATGACGTTGCAGACTTTTGCGGGGAAACGCAGATCCGCAAGCGTTTCTTCTATCAGCTCCGTTTTTTCGTTTATCTCGTCCGGATCGACCACATTGTCTTCGTCAGGCATATCGAACAGGTCGATGGGAGGAGGCGTGTAAATATACGGTTTTTCAGGCTCTGGCTGAGGTTCCGGGACAGGCTCGGGCTCCGCCGTGCGCGGCGCATTGACCCGTGACGACGAAGGTTCATGTCCGAAATCGGATACATCCGCGTCGTGCGTGTAATACCCTGTATGATCCGCACCGTCGAAATTGCTCCGCTCGCTGCGGTCTATGACCTCTTCCTCTGTTACGAGAACGTCGTCCTCAGGATATCCGTTCCGCTCATCGGCAACCGTGTCGCCGTCCGTCGGAGAAGATTCCGCGGCGGAAGCATGCACCTCCTGCCGTTCCGGTTCTGCGGGAATCCGTTCCTGAGATGCCGCCGATGTATTTTCCGCGGATATATCAGATATATTCTCCGCCGTTATTATCGGAGGAGCTGACGAAAACGAATCGAATACCTGTTCTTCCTCCCGAGATTCTTCCTCATAAAACGAACGCTGCCGTTCCGGTTCACGCGTCTCTTCCGCACCGCCAGCATTGTCGAACCACTCCTCACTGGCTATCGGGGAATCGTTGTCCGCGATATTATGACCGGTCACGCCGAACGAACCCACCGCAGGACCGCCGAAATCGCCGAAAGCCGGACGATCGGTTCCGTAAGTTCCGCGAGAATCGGAGGATTTTTCCTGTACGATATGCTCCGTATGCGTTTCGTTGAGAGCGTCCGCGGAAATTATGCCGGAATCGCTCGCTTCGCTATCCGTGCCGGAAGCTCTAACGCCGAAGCCGATATTGCCGGAATTTCCTCTTTCGCCGAACGAATCGGACGTCGCATCCGTCTGCTGCGCACCGTCCGTTTTTTCGGGAGCCTCTCCTCTGACGTAGCCTCCCGATGAATAACCGTTTTCCGACGTAAACCCGGAAAACGTCGCACGGGAAACATGATCGCGCAGAAAAGCATTTCCGTTAATGATCTCGCCGGAATCGTTGTCGCTTTCACGAACCTTCGGGGTCGGAAGCGTCAGATCCGCAAAGCCGTTCCCGGCGCGGTCGGATTCATGGAATATTTTATCCGGTTTTTTTCGCGTATCAACGGTCGCTTCGTGAACATCGGGAGCCGCAGGCTCTGCGGGAGACGGACGAACGCGTTCCGTCTGTTCGTAGTAACCCTGTCCGGGCGCGACGTCGCCGCGTTCTTCCGGACGCTTCATGCTGCGCAGTATGGGATCGTATTCCCCTTCGTCGGAAAAAGATTTATACAATATGTTCGTAGCCTGCGCCTGCGTTATATGCCGTTTGGATATGAGATCGAGACGGGAATAATCGTCGTCGTACAGTTCGCCGCCGTCGCCGTCGTCATATGCGGCCGGAACATCTCCGACGACGTTTTCGATAAACAGCGACGTCACGCCGTTGCTGCGGCTGACGCGCTCGGCAAGAGTTTCCGAGTCCGACCGAACATCTCCGGCGGCGTTTACCGGCAGCCTGCTCCGTTTTTCCTTTTCCGAAGCCTTTCCGAATACGGACGGCAGGCCGCGGACGCGTATGACCGCATAAACGAGCGAAACTATACATGCCGCCAGCAGCAGAGAAGTTATGATGTATGCGGCGGGAATCGTCATCATGCGCAGCGCGTATGCGATAACGCCGAACACAACGCCGCCTGCCGTCCATTTGGCAGCGTAAACTTCGCCAAGATAATCGCCGATGCCGAGAGAAAGCATGGAGTGAGACGTGCACAGCTGCAACAGCAGGAACAGGAAAAATACCGTGCCGATAACGGACAGCGTGATCCCGAGCGGCGCGCTTATGCGCCTTCTGAGCAGAAGCATAAGTCCTGCCGCAAACACGAACGACAAAAGAGCGTATGCGAATATTCCGAATACGCCGAGAAAGAACGACTGTATTGCCGCGCTTATGGGCCCGAGTATTACTTTTATCGCGCAACAGACAAGCAGAACTGCCGATATTATCATCAGCACTATTCCCAAAATATCGTGATCTTTTTTATTATCGCCGCCGTCGCGTCTTAAATATTTGCTCATGAATATAATAATCCTTTCGGAGTATCCCCCGAGTATCCCGATAGTCATAGATATTATAACACAACGCATCCGTATTTTCAATAAAATTGGGGCGATTTTGAAAAAAATTAAAAAGCATGCGAACAGCGTCCGCGAGGCATTGCCTCGCGGACGCTGCCGCCGGATAACCTGCCGTCTTATCCGCGTATTTCTCCCGCCGTATTTTCATACATATCGTCGTAAGCAAACTGTTTTTTCCCGACATATGCCAGCGACAGCGGTCCGTCAAACACGCCTGACATGCAGAATTTCGCAACGTCGTCCGCAGTCACGCAATCTATGTCGCGTATATCGGCGTCAATATCATACGGTTTGCCCGTATACAGCGCATATCTTCCGCAGACGCTCATTTCGGACATAATGTTTTCTATGCCGAACAGCATGCTGCTTTTCAGCTGCATCTTGGCGCGGGCGATCTCGGCTTCAGTCAACCCGCCCTTGACAAGCGTCCGTATCTCATCAGCAACGGATGACACTGCCTTTTCGACATTGCCTCCGCTTGTATTGACGTATATCCCGAAAGTCCCGTTATTTTTATATCTCGAGCAGGATGTATAGACGTTATATACCAATCCCTGCCGTTCGCGCAGACGCTGAAACAGGCGCGAACTCATTCCCGTACCGAAGCAAAAAGACACGATGCTCTGCACGGCGTAACGGCTGTCATCATAGCTTGCCGACGGAAATCCCAGCGCAATGTTAACCTGTTCGAAGTCTTTTTCGAATTTTGCGAAACCGCCGCCTGCCACGGACGGAGCGAAAAACTTCGAGCATCTGCCGTCGCCGCATACGGGCAGAACGTATTTTTCCACGAGAGCGGCCGCCTGCTCTTCCGTTATGTTTCCCGCCATCGAAATCACCGTATTGTCCGGCGTGTACATCCTGCGGGTGTATTCGCGCACGTCGTCGCCGCGGAAACGCATTACGTTTTCCGTCGGACCGAGTATGGTCCTGGCGAGTCCTGTGCCGTCATATCTGCGGCGCGCCAGAAGATCGTAACATATATCTTCCGGATCGTCCCCCGTCATGTTTATTTCTTCCGCAATCACATTGCGCTCTTTATCGAGTTCCACATCGTCGAACATTGAGCCGTACAGAATATGCGCAAGCAGCGCAAAGCACTCCTCCGTCTTTTCGTCTACGCATTTGAAGTAATAGCAGGTAGATTCTTTTGTCGTGAACGCATTGAAACTCGCGCCGAGATCCTCGAATCTCTCGGCAATCATTGCCGCAGTCATATCCGCAGTACCCTTGAACATGACGTGTTCTGTAAAATGCGAAATTCCGTTTTCCGAATCGGATTCGAATGAGCTGCCCGCGCCCACAAAAAATCCGACGGCAACCGATCTGAACGACGGATAATTACCCGTCGTAAGCGTGAGTCCGTTATCGAATTTCTTCAGTTTTATCATAATTTCTCCGTTTGCGATTTCTGTTTTCTTCCGTGCGGGCGTATTCAGAGCGCGTCAGACACACATGCGGGTACGAGTCCCTCTGCTTTTATGTTCCCGATTATGGCAGGCAGCGCTGCCGCCGTCTCCTTTGTCGGGTGCATGAGAATGAAATCTCCGCCGCAAATCCCGTCCGTCGCCCTTTCGGTTATCTTATTCTCGTCATGATCGCGCCAGTCTATCGTGTCTTTCGACCACAGCACGGTGACGTATCCCATATGCTCCGCAGCATCCAGCGTATCCGCAGAATACGCACCCGACGGCGGCGCGAACAACTTAATCGGATCGCCCGTTATTCCGCTTATCATTCTGTCTGCCGCGCGCATTTCCCGCAGGTTCGCATCATAATCCATTTGAGAATGATCGCGGTGCAGATATCCGTGACTGCCGATCTCGAATCCGTTCTCCGATACCGATCGCAGAATTTCCGCATTTTTCTCCGCCCAGCATCCGCCTATGAAGAACGTCGCGTTCGCGCCCTCGCTTTTAAGCGTGTTCATTATCGACGGAATATATTCCTCCCCCGAATAAACATTGAACATCAGCGCGACGTTTGTTTCGGACGAACCGGAATACACTGCGCGCGGATCTGCCGATACGCTTGCCGAAGCGGGAGCGCCTGCCCACACTGCGACTATTCCGCCGCACATAAAAAGACACATGATCCCGGTAAGCACATAGCCCGTCAGTTTTTTCTTTTCAATCATACAACACCCCGTGTTATAAATATTCACGAGGTGTTGCGATTATTTCGGTCGATTAAAATTTATTCGGCGCGCCCGGCTCTTGAAAGCACCTCGAGAAGTTTCAGATCTATTCTGCCTTTCTCGTCCACTTTGATGACTTCCACTCTTACCGTATCGCCTACGTCTATAACGTCCGTAACCTTCTCCACGCGCCCGGAAGAAAGCTTGGATATGTGTATCATACCGTCCTTTCCGGGTGCGATATTGACAAACGCACCGAGCTGCTGAGGCTCTTCCTTTTTCTCGTCGTGCTCTTTGTCCCGCTTGCCGTCCCTTCTCGGTCTGCGATCTCTGCCGCCGATCCTGTCGGGATTGCTCATCAGTATCTTTACGACAGGACCTTCGTACACCTTACCGACAACGACGTCCTCGACTATGGAAAGTATGATGTTTTTCGCTTTCTCACCCATAGCGGCATCCGTATACGCGATATACACGCTGCCGTCCTCTTCGATATCGATCTTCACGCCGGTGTCCTCCACGATCTTGTTAATCGTTTCGCCGCCTTTGCCGATGACCTTGCCGATCTTATCCTGATCGATCTTAATGACGGTAATTTTAGGAGCCCAGCGCGAAAGTTCCGCACGCGGTCCGGGAATAACGTCAAGCATCTTGCCGAGGATGAACAGTCTGCCTTTGCGAGCCTGTTCAAGAGCCGTGGTAAGTATCTCTCTGTCGATACCTTTGATCTTTATGTCCATCTGGATTGCGGTAATACCTTTGCTCGTTCCCGCAACCTTGAAGTCCATATCTCCGAGGAAATCTTCCAGCCCCTGTATATCCGAAAGTATTGCAACTCTGTGATGTTCCGGATCCTTGATGAGTCCCATTGCGATTCCCGCTACGGGCGCTTTTATGGGAACTCCCGCATCCATAAGCGCGAGACACGACCCGCAAACGCTCGCCTGCGAAGTCGAACCGTTGGAACTGACTATTTCGCTGACAGTCCTTATCGCATAGGGGAATTCTTCCTCCGACGGAATGACCGGCTCGAGAGCGCGCTCGGCAAGCGCGCCGTGACCTATCTCACGGCGACCGGGCGCACGGAGCGGTTTCGCCTCGCCCGTCGAATATCCGGGCATGTTGTATTGATGCATGTATCTTTTTCTGACATCCTCTTCGTCAAGGTTTTCCAGCTTCTGCGCATCGCCTATCGTGCCGAGCGTGCATGTGGACATCGCCTGCGACTGACCTCTCGTGAATACGGCTGAACCGTGCACCCTCGGAAGGATGCCGACTTCGCACCATATCTCGCGGATCTCGTCGAGTTTTCTGCCGTCGGGGCGCTCGCCGCGATCGAGTATCTTGGCGCGGACCTTCTCTTTGGTCATATAATAAAGCGAATCCTTGATCTCCCTTTCCTTTTCGGGATATTTCTCCGCAAAGTGCTCTATCGTTTTCGCCTCAACTTCGTCCTGATTGTTCTGACGCTCCGTACGATCATGCGTCGCAAGCGCATCGTCGAGCAGTTTGTCGGCGTAAGCTCGCACATCGGCGTCTATATCTTCGGGAACATGATACAGCTCCATCTCTCTCTTGGGCTTGCCAACTTCCGCAACGATCTCGTTGATGAACGCAACAATCTTCTTGATTTCCTCATGAGCGAACATTATGCCGCCCAGCATCACCTCTTCGCTGACCTCGTTCGCTCCCGCTTCCACCATCATTATGGCTTCGTTCGTTCCCGCGACGGTAACGTGCATGCTGCTTTTCTCGCGCTGCTCGGAATCGGGGTTAATTACATACTGACCGTCGACGTAACCGACGACGACCGCGCCCGTAGGACCCGCAAACGGAATATCCGATACCGACAAAGCTATGGACGATCCTACCATGCCCCACACCTCGGGCGGAACGTCGGGTTCGACCGAAAGCGCCGTGCAGACCACGGTCACATCGTTGAACATGCCCTTGGGGAAAAGCGGACGAATAGGGCGGTCTATAAGACGGGACGTGAGTATCGCCTTGTCGCTGCCTCTTCCCTCTCTTCTCTTGAAACTGCCGGGAATTTTACCTATCGAATACAGCTTTTCCTCGAAATCCACGCTGAGCGGGAAGAAATCCATACCCGGTCTCGGCTGCTCCGACATGCAGACGTTTGTCATCACCATCGTGTCGCCGCAACGTACGATGCAATGACCGTTCGCCTGTTCGGCATACTTCCCCGTCTCGACTGTCACTTCGCGTCCGCCGATAACGGTTCTGAAAAATTTTCCTTCTCTCATTTCTCTTTATCTACTCCTACTGTCTGTTGTTACTCACTGTACTGCGCCGGAATCAAGGACAGAGGGACGAACGTTTTCGTTCGCCCCTCGGGTAATCCTTATTTTCTCAAATCCAATTCGGCGACGATTTTTCTGTATCTCTCTATGTCGAGAGATTTGAGGTAGTTGAGCAGGCTGCGTCTCGATCCTACCATCTGAAGCAGACCTCTGCGCGAATGGTGATCTTTCTTGTGAACCTTGAGATGCTCGGTCAAATGATTGATCCTGTACGTCAGAAGCGCCACCTGAACTTCGGGGCTTCCCGTGTCGCCGGGATGAGTTGCGAATTTGGCGATGATTTCCGCCTTTACTTCCTTATCCATTTTTTAACCTCCCATGGATGTGATTCGCCTGCGGACCTAAGTCTTCCGCCCGGAGAAGCGCGGGACCTGCGGTACCGAGGTACAATATTCATTACCGAAAAGTATACCATATCCGTTTGTAAATGTAAACAGTTTTTATGCTAAATCGTAAAAATAATGACTGCAGGCAACATGAAATCCGTTCCTTCAACATCTTTCGGTTGACTTAACGAGCGATATGCTATATAATCGGAATATCAAACCGTCGGAGAAAATCATGGACAATAAAATTTCCGCATATGACCGGGAGCAAGGCGAAAACGAAATTGCCGCGGCATACGAACATGCTATGCGTGACGTAGATCGCAGTGAAAAAAGAAGCGAAAATATCGGCAAAGAATATATGGCAAAAGCCGACGAAATGCTGTCGCTCGGCGACTATGAGGATGCGCAGAATCTCGCATCCGAATATGCGGAAAAGGCGGAACTGTACCTCGATGCCGAAAACAGACAGAGAAAGATTCTCTTACGGCTCGGCGTTGCGGAAATCATCGTTTCTGCCGCGACGGTCGCTCTGTCCGTCGCAGTTATGCTGGTCGCAGGTCTCGCGCTTGCATACTCCGGCGCGGAATATATATCTTCCGTCATAATGGCGGCAACCGGAGACGTATTCTGCGTTACGGGTGCAGTGCTCGGATACGCGCTGATCGACAAAGTGAGATATAACGCCCGGAAGCGCAAAACAGCGAACTCGATAGAAAAATTCCTGCTCGCCGCCTCATGCGCGCTCATGTTTGTTCCCACAATCATCGCATACATGGATATGGATATAGAACTTTACGGGACTTTATATCTCGCCGTATGCGTCGTATCTCTCGCAGCTCTCGTTCTCGCCATGCTGCGTCAGCAATTTGCCGATACCGCGCCGAAAATACGATAAAAATACGTTCTGCCGGAATCAGGGGGCGCCTTTATTTTGATGGGAAGAACAAAGGACGGCTGTTGCCGTCCTTTGTTCTGTTTCTTTTATTCGCCCGCAAGAAATGCGAGCTTTTTATCCGTGCGCTCATCCAGTTCGGTAATATACATTCCGATGTCCTTTGGCGACGCATACCGCGCTATCACCTTGCCCACGCGTTTGGATATGCTGCCGGCGCCGCAAGCGTACACCGGAACGAGTTCTTCCATAACAGTGATGTTATTCAGGCACTCCCGCCCGTCAAGACAAAATCCCACGTTTTCAAGGTTGCCTACCATGTTCTTCTGACGATAAAGATAATAAGGTTCATAATCGGCAAAACGTCCGAAAGCATACTCGATCATCCGCTCTATATCGGGACAGGACAATTCGGAGTCCGCGAGCAGCGACGCCCGTTTACGCGACAGAGTATGCACGGTCACGTTATCGGGACGGAGCGCGGCAATTCCGTCTGCGGTGCGAGCAAAGTCCTCCAGACTTTCGCCGTCAAGTCCGGCAATGATATCGGTATTAACTTCAAAGCCCGCATTCCGCACGGTCTCAAACGATTCATAAAAATCCGCAGCCGTATGTCTGCGTCCTATGCGTGACAAGGTACCGTCATTCAGCGTCTGCGGATTGACGCACACGCGAGTCACTCCGCCGTTTTTCATCAATTCCGTTTTCCTCGGACTTAAACTGTCCGCACGCCCGGCCTCGAACGTAAATTCAACGCCGTGCATATCTATCGCATCGAGCACTGCTCCGAGTTCGCTCTCGCCGAGTACGGACGGCGTACCGCCGCCGACATAAACGGAAAGTATCCTCTCGCCTCTCGATCGTATAAACTCTTTCACTCGGAGAATTTCACAGACAAGCGCATCCGTATATTCGGCAAGCAGTTTGTCCGCACCTTTACCCGAAATATCCGCGCTCGGAAAAGAACAGTAGTTGCATCTGCCGTCGCAGAACGGAATATGAACGTACAGGTTCACTGCTCCGTCAATGTTTACGGACAGAGCGCGGCGCTGCACTCCGATTATGCGGCTTATCGTTTCGGCACGGTCACGCCGTACTCCGAACGTATCGGTAAGATAACCGGCAATACCGTCTTCACTGCCGCCGTCACGCAGATAAGCATAAGCAAGTTTTGTCGGACGGATACCCGTCAGACTTCCCCACGGAAGCGCGATTCCGCTCGTTTCCGAGAGCGCAAGATAAAGCGAGTGCTTGACGAAACGCTTCGTCAAGCGCTTTACGTTGAGCTCACCGCCCGTCGGAACCGATGCTGTGCGGACGAAAGTCCTGCCGCGCACCGTCACTTCCGAACGGAGCATGCCGTTCTCACGAACAGTCACGGTCAGATTCTCATCCGCAAACTCCCTGCCGAACTGTCTTATCTCATCAAGCAGATCAGGCCGTAAAAAAGTTGCATTCGTTGTCAGCGGATAATTATACATAGCTATATTTCAGCAAGCATGTTGCATTCTCTTTCGTACGACAGCGTCGTCGGCTCACCGTGACCGGGCAGTACGGTATAATCGCCGCTCAGACGGAAAAGTATGTCCCTTACGGAGCGCACTAGCTGCCCGTAATCTCCCGTAGGAAGATCCGCGCGCCCAACGCCGAGACGGAAGAGAGTATCCCCCGTAAACAGCTTGTCGCCGAGCAAATAGCAGACGCTGCCCGCCGTATGTCCGGGCGTATGCAGCGTGCGGAAACTCATTCCGCACTCATTCACAACAGAACCGTCGGACAGAAGCACATCCGGTCTGAACGCATTGAACGGCTCCCCGGTAAGTTCATGCATGTTCAGCGACGAACGCGTCATTATCTCGTCCGCCTCATGCATGTATATTTTCGCTCCGTTTCCCGCAAAGAAGCCTGCGGCATTGCAATGATCGAAATGTCCGTGAGTGAGCAAAACGGCTTTGACCGTTCTGCCCGTTTTTCCTAGTTCCTGTTCTATCCGCCGAGCCTGGGCACCGGGGTCTATAAGCACGGCGTCATTGCGCGATTCGTCATAAACAATATAACAATTGGCTTCGAGCAATCCGACAGGAAGCATTATAACCTTTATCATACGCCGTTGCTCCTGAACACTTTGCTTACCGCAGGCAACTGCTGCAGCTTTCCGACCAGAAGATCTATTTCCTTTATACTGT
This sequence comes from uncultured Eubacteriales bacterium, assembly GCA_949289095.1. Taxonomy (GTDB): domain Bacteria; phylum Bacillota; class Clostridia; order Christensenellales; family Pumilibacteraceae; genus Protoclostridium. The sequence continues at coordinate 17,334 of CASEMM010000122.1, forward strand.
TGACGTTCACGCCTATCGTAAGAGTCGCCACATCGTTCCTGTCTACCCTGCCGTTTATCGAATGTATGGAGAGTTTGAGTCCTGAAATGACGGTGGACACGTCAACGATGAGATTATCGCTGTTACTTGCGACTATTTGCAGAGAAACCACAAACGCGCTGTCCGTTTTATCGCCCCAAGACGCGCGAATAAGTTTTTTCTTGTCGACTCCCGCAAGATTCGGACAACCGATACGGTGCACGGTAACGCCCCTGCCGTTTGATACGTATCCGATAATATCATCGCCCGGTACCGGACTGCAACAGCGCGCGATACGGCAGAGAAGATCGGGTTCTCCGTCTATAAGTATGGCGGCAGCATTCTTTTTCCCTCCGCCGGAGACGCCCTTACCCGTCACCTGTTCCTTCGCCTTTTTCTCTTTGCGGTAAAAATCTATCAGCTTCGGAAGAATCTGGTGCACGGAATAGCCGCCGTAGCCTATCGACGCATAAAGATCGTCCAACGAAGATATGGAATATCTCTGCATTACTACGTTCAGCCATTCGGGAACGAGAAGAGACGAGAGACTGTATCCGAGACGTTTTGCTTCGAGATCGAGCATTTCTTTGCCTTTGCGGATATTCTCGTCTTTCATCTCCTTTTTGAACCACGCGCGTATCTTGGTTCTTGCCTGCGTCGTCTTTACGACGCGCAGCCAATCACGACTCGGACCTTTGGAACTGTTGGACGTTATTATTTCGACGTAATCGCCCGTTTCGAGTTTAGTTTCGAGAGGAACAATACGGTTATTTATCTTTGCGCCTACACATCTGTTGCCTATTTCGCTGTGTACGCTGTATGCGAAATCGATCGGCGTCGAACCCTCGGGAAGAACTACTACATCGCCCTTCGGCGTAAAAATAAACACCTGTCCTTCATACAGATCCACTTTAAGCGATTCGTAAAGTTCCTGCGGATCGGTTGCTTCGCCCTGCGCATCCATGACGCCGCGCAGCCAAGTGAGCTGCTCGTCCGAATTACCTATATCCGAACGCCCCGCCTGCTCCTTGTATTTCCAATGCGCGGCTATACCGTACTCGGCTATGCGATGCATTTCGTATGTGCGTATCTGTATCTCAAACGGAGTGCCGAAATTCGTCATGACCGTCGTATGCAGCGACTGATAGTTATTCGGCTTGGGAACCGCTATATAATCCTTGAATCGCCCGGGTATGGGTTTCCAGCGCGAATGGATAAGACCGAGAACTTCGTAGCACGCTTCGACGCTGTTCACTATTATGCGAACCGCAGTCAGATCGTATATCTGTTCAAACGACTTATGTTTCTCGGTCATTTTTTTATATATGCTGTAAAAATGTTTGGGACGGCCGCTCACCTCTCCCGTCAGATTGTGCCGTTTCATCATATCGCGCAGATCGGCGCACAGTCTGTCCACTATTTCCTGCCGTTCCGCACGTTTGAGCGACACTTCGCGCACAAGCTCCTCATATGCTTCGGGATGAAGCACTTTAAGGCATATATCCTCCATTTCGCACTTCATGTAACTGAGACCCAGCCTCGAAGCAAGACGCGAATATATTTCGAGAGTTTCGTTGGCAAGCGCCTCCTGCCGCTCGCGCGAAAGCGCTTCGACCGTACGCATATTGTGCAGTCTGTCCGCAAGTTTTATTATGAGCACGCGAATGTCCTTCGCCATTGCAAAAAACATTTTACGGAAGTTCTCCGCCTGCTCCTGTTCCTTTGATTTGAAAGTTATCTTTTTGAGTTTTGTCACTCCGAGCACAAGTTCGGTTATCTGATCCCCGAACCGCGCGCGTATATCCTCTTCGGTTGCATCCGTATCTTCAACGACGTCATGCAAAAGCGCGGCACACACCGAATTATAGTCCATGCCTAAATCGAGCAGTATATTTGCGACGGCTATAGGATGCGTTATATACGGCTCGCCGGAAACGCGCTTCTGTCCGCCGTGTTTGACCGTTGCATATTCAAGCGCGTCCGCAACCGTTTTCTGGTGCTCTTTCGTATAAATGAGCTGACATCTCGCAAGCAGTCTTTGCATAATTCACCACCTCATCCGCCGAGCGCGGCGTACAGCCGGGAATCGGTCAGCGGTCTGCGCACGCCGCCGTTTATTTTAAGCTCATTACCGCCGAAAGTCAGGAAACCAAGCTCACAGAATACCGCGAAGCATGCCGCAAACTGTTTTACCGACAATCCGCGGACGAAATGCGAAATCCGCTTATAGAACACTGTGACGTTGGAACTCGCGGATGCGGCGTGAGCTATAATGGCTGAATATACCGAAGCAAACACGGCTCTGTCACCGCTTATTCCCGAATACAGATCATCCGTTCTCTCTTCCGGAATGAATATCTCGGCATCCGTCATCGAATTAAGATACGCGATCACGCCCGAAAGCGGCGGTCTGTCCGCAAATACTATACGGCTGTAATTGGCAAAAGATATTCCGTCCGTGATCGGTGCGACGATTATACCGGAATAATTATTTCGCTCGGCTTTGGTCATATAATCCGCGGTAACAAACTTCCCTCCGAGAGAAAGAATACGCCCATACGATCTGCCGTCGGCACATATGAACAGCGTTCCGTAAATGGATTCGGGCAGAAGTTTTGCCGTATCTTCGCGCTTATATGTTGTATAGACGGCTTTATCCGAACTGCCGTACCGCGCAAGCGAAATGAAATTAGCCTGAGCCATTTCATCGTTTACCGATATTTTATCCGTGTTTACCGCCTTGATGTATGCGGAAACTCCGCCGCCGAGACCTTCGGACAGTTCGAAAACGATCTCCTTTCTGCCGCTGCCTATAAGATACTGATTGCGGTCATAAAAGGAAAACGCATATGCCTGCAATCTGCCGATCTGGACAGACGTATGAACCGGATTTTTACACGGAGAGATTCGTACGGCATCCGTCACAACGCGCAGCAGAGGCTTTTCGTTTCCGCTTCCCGTAGGTTCAAGCATTTCAAGCGCGAAAAGCAGTTTTTCGTCACACTCGTTTACGCTTATATCGAGATCGTACTCCGCACACGGCAAAAAATATTCATCGGGAAGTTTAGCAAGATATTCGTTGATCCTGTCCCGGAAAAGCGGTATGTTCTTCTCTTCGACGGAAAAACCTGCCGCGCCGCTGTGCCCGCCGAACTCCGTAAGAAGATCGGAACAGTAAGTCAGCGCCTCAAACACGTTTACGCCCTTAATTCCGCGTGCCGTACCCTTGAATACACCGTTCTCGTTTCTGTCTACGATAATGAACGTCGGACGGTTGTACTCGCCGGCAAACCGGGCTGCGGCTATACCGGTAACGCCCTTCGACCACTCCGGATTACATAACACTATCGCTCTTCCGCGCGATATATCCTCGTGAGCGAGATCCTCCTTCGCCTCTTCATATACGCTGTCGCACAATGCTCTGCGTCTTTCATTGTCAGCATCTATTTCCTTTATCAGCGAGCGTATGCGTTCCTCGTCGCCGGACGTAAGTATTTCAAAAGCCCTGTAAGCATCCCCCATTCTTCCCGCAGCGTTTATACGTGGAGCAATCCTGAACGCAATATCCGAAGAGGTCACTCTCCCGCCCAGACCGAGGCTTTTCAGCATTAATCTCAGACCGAGATTGTATCTGCCGTCCGCAATACGGCGCAGTCCCAGCTGCACGATAAGTCTGTTTTCTCCGAGCAGCGGAACTATATCCGCCACGGTCGCAACGGCGGCAATATCGAGAAACTGCTCATAAACGTCGCCCGCCAGCGCCTGAACGAGTTTAAGCGCAACCCCGGCTCCGCACAGATACTTTTCCGGATATTCGTCTCCCGGCTGCTTGGGATTCACTATGACGCAATCGGGAAGAACCGCACCCGGCTCATGGTGGTCCGTCACAATGATATCCACGCCGAGATCACGGCAGTGTTCCACCTCTTTAACTCCGGAGATCCCGCAATCGCACGTTATTATGAGATCCGGATTATGCTCCTCTATTATACTTTCTATGGATTTTACGCTGAGACCGTATCCGTCTTTCATCCGATCGGGAATATGGACGATTACGTCCTTGCCGAGCAGTTTGAAACAAAGCGACAGTATAGCGGAAGCACACACACCGTCAACGTCGTAATCGCCGTAAACGACGACGGTTTCTTCCGCGTCCATAGCCGAACGTATACGCGCGACGCACTCCTTCATACCCTTCATGGAAAACGGGTCGCAGAGAGCGGAAGTATCCGGATGCAGGAACGAGAGTACGGCTTGTCTGCCGCTTATACCGCGCATTGCGAGTAATTCGACAAGCCGCGGATGCAATCCGAGTTCGTCCGATAATTTCTTTATGTATTCCGCGCCTACCGCAACGGAAGATTTCTTTTTGATTTCCGTGTTCATTTCACTGTTCGGCGCCGCAAGTTTGCGGCATATGATATTTTTATTCACTGCGGCATTACGGGATTTACAATGCATATGACCCCGCAAGACGAGTTACTCCGAAAACTCCCATAAAGCGGGATATCTGCCGTTTTGCCGGCGTATCGAATCGTCTGAGCCGTTTGAGGCGGTATATCAAAAGCCTTCGCACGATTGCGGAAGGCTTTTGACTGCATCTGATTATTCGTTGCCGTCCGACGGTTTCCCGTTGTCGGGCGCTTTTCCGACGGAAGTGACATCTTCGGCAAGCTCCGCATCATCTGTATTCTCCGCGGACGCCGAAGCGTTGTTTTCGGCAGCTTCCCGCTGCTGCGTATCGGCAGCCGAATCCTCGGTCTCCGTCTCGTCACGTGCGGCAACTCCGTCAGGCGCGGCTTCCGGTACGCCCGGCTCTACGGTTGTCTGACCGCCGCCGGAGAAGAAGTCTTCAAGAGCGTTATCCCTGAACGGGGCAGGTCCGTCAGCCGGAACGGCGGATACATTCGCCGCAGACGCTTTCGCGGCAGCTCTCTTATTGAGCCGTGTCTTCCACAACGCCCATATCGTGGGAGCAAGCAGCACGGACGAAAACATTCCCGCGATAAGTCCGGCCATAAGCGGCAGACAAAAAGTCAGCAGATCTCCGACAGAGAATATCGCGCTCATGATCGCAATCATCGCAACGGTAACGAATGTCGTTGCCGTTGTATTTATGGAACGCACGAGAGTATCTCTTACCGCTACGTTTGCGATTTCCGTCGGCGAACTCATACGGCCGCGCTTGTTCAAATCGCGTATCATATCGAATATAATTATCGTATTGTTAATCGAATAACCGAGAACGGTTATCAACGCGGCTATGAACGTGCTCGTCAGTTCGATATGGAATATGCACATGAACAGCACCATCATGACCATATCGTGAACAAGGCACAGCAAAGCGACCACTCCGCTCATCAGCTCAAAACGTACCGCGACGTATATAAGCATGAGTGCAAGCGACATAAGCACACCGCATATCGCGGTTATGATAAGTTCGCTGCTGACCGTCGCCGTCGTACGTTCATTGGAAACGGCAGATACGGAATACATATCTTCCGCGGTACGCAGCACACCTTCTATCGCCATACACAGATGGTCCACTATTCCGTCGCTGTCGCCCTCGTCTCCCGTTCCTACCATCTGCAGATCGCTGTAACCCGAAGCCGTAAACTGAACGCGCAGCGCCCTGTCGGCGCCTTCGTTCTGTGCCGACACGTCCCTGACGACAAAGCCGTCCGTTATATCGGCAAGATCGGAAGAGTATTCGGAATATTCGGAGGGATTTTCGATGATATCAACGATCTGTTTCTCGAAATATTCCCTTTCTCCCTCATCGTCGAGCCGCGTTCCTATCGTGACCGTTATCGTATAACCGCCGGTGAAATCTATTCCGACGTTGAATACCGCGCCGTTCAAAACCGTGCCGTATATGACGCCCATTATTATGGCTACGGCAAGCACTATGAGCGGTATCATAAACCACTTTTTCTTATTCTGCACTACCCGCATATCGACGGAATGAAGATCAAACGGTTTCACTTCTTATCACCTCCGTCGAACGAACCGAAGATATCGTCGAAATCATCGGATGCGTGTCGGTCTGCCGCACTGTCAGTCTGCACATCGGCATTTTCTTCCTCCTGCCCGGGTACGGCATCCGGATCTATCTCCACCGCTATACCCTCCGGCGTCGTGACAGTCTGTCTGCGGCGGCGTCTTTCCCGTTTGGGCGCGGGAACGTATTCTTCCTCGTCAGCCTCGTTAAATCCCGGACGGCGTTTAAGACCGTAAAGTTTGGGATCTTTCGTTCCCCATATCGCAAGCGTCCATTTGAGAATGAAACGCGTAACGACGAGAGAAGCAAACATCGAAAGCACGAGACCGATAAGCAACGTGACTCCGAATCCGGAAATAGTACCGGTTCCGAATATGAGCAGCATTACTGCGGCTATTATCGTCGTTACGTTGCCGTCCACTATCGCGGAAACTGCCTTCTTGAATCCCGCATGATATGCGGCAAGTATGGATTTACCGTTGCGGTACTCGTCCTTTATTCGTTCGTATATGATGACGTTTCCGTCTATCATCATTCCTACGGACAGTATTATACCCGCAATGCCCGGCAAAGACAGCTGTACCATCGGGAACACCGCAAGAAGGAACAGCATAAGCACCATATATATGACCATGGTCACGCATGCGACCATGCCCATCATCTTATAGAATATCGCCATGAATACCATTATCGCAACAATGGCGATAATGCCGCCGACAAGTCCCGCGGTAAGCGCGCTGCTTCCCAGCGTCGGATCGACGACGGACGAATCTATGAGCGACAGCGGAACGGAGAACGTACCGCTCATTATACGGTCCGCAAGTTCCTGCGCGCTCTGCGCCGTGAAATTACCCGTTATCGTCGCTTCGCCGTTTGATATCGCGCTTTCCACCGTTGCCGCGGATATTATCCTGTCAACCACGCTCTCGCCGCTCTCCTCATGCACCTCGCATATGAGGATATATGTGCCGTCGCCGGCATGCGCCTCGGTTGCCGCAGCGAATATATCGGCGCCCGAATCATTAAGATTAAGGGCTATCTGATACTGATTTCCGGACAGAACGGCGCTTGCGCTGTCAACCGCGTCTCCCGCAAACAGAAACTCATCGTCAGCCGACCAGCTCGCATCTTCCGAATGATAAAACGCAAGTTCAACCGGATTGCCGATTATTTCGAATATTTCATCGGGCTCGTCGACATCGGGAACTTCGACACGGATACGCGACGATCCCTCTCTCACGACAGTAGCTTCGGTATACCCCTGACGGGTAAGCATGTCCGTCAGCTGAGAAACCGTGCCGTTCATGGCATCGTCGTCGGGCGTCTCGCCGTTCGCTTCGTATACCGCGTAAACGCCGCCCTTAAGATCGAGCCCGAGGTCTATGGCGAATATGAAACCGTTATAGTTCCATATATCGCCGCCCGCGCTTCTGTAAGGAAAACCTACAAAGCAGGCAACGAGACCGATTGCCGTCACAACGAGCACGATTATGAATTTGACCAATGAGGATTTTCTTTTCATTATATGTGGATTTGCCTTTTAAGACGCACTAACGTACCATAAAATTATATACAAAACGTCAATTCAAGTCAATCGAAATTATCATTATATCCGTATTTTTTTTCATTAAAATCAGCCCTTGCCCGTCTCGTTTTCAATCGCCGCTATCGCAAGCGCGCATTCGACGCGTTTTCTCATAAGCTCGCACCCGATCTTATACGGTTTAGTTATGCCGCCGGCAAAGAATATCGAATTCGCCGCACAGCCTCCGCTGCAATAGTACTTTGCCCAGCAATCGCCGCACTCATCTTTTTTTGTCAGGTTGGTAACGGCAAACATGCGCGGCAGTCTGTCCGAAAACGTTCCGTCGTTTACATTGCCGATGACATATTCGGAAAGTCCGTCGAATCTGTGACAGGGATATATGTTTCCGTCCGGCGCAACGGCAAGATATTCGTCTCCCGCATTACAGCCGACAAGCCGTTTCGCCGCGCACGGACCGTTGTAAATATCTATATTGAAATGGAAAAAACCGAATTCCCTGCCTGCAGCCCTGCGTTTTATGTATTCTTCCGCCAGTATTTCGTACTGCTCTTTAAGCGCATCGAGCTGATCTTCGCGGAGAGCAAGCGGATCGTCCGGAGCAAGCACCACGGGTTCAAGGGAAATCTGCCCGAATCCGTAATCGTTCAGAGCAAGCACGTCGGCAGCAAAATCCGGATTGGCGGCGGTAAACGTGCCTCTGACGTAATAACTCTTGTCGCCGCGCTTTTTGACGAACTTTTCGGCATTGGCAAGCACCCTGTCGAACGAACCTTTCCCCGCCGCATCCTTGCGGACAGCGTCGTGAACGCTCTTTCTTCCGTCAATACTGAGGACTACGTTATACATTTCACGGTTGAAATAATCAATCAGTTCGTCTGTAAGCGCAAGTGCGTTCGTGGTAATCGTAAAACGGAACTCTTTGCCCGCCGCTTTTTCGACAGAACGGGCATATTCCACCGTCGCCCGCACGGTATCCATATCGAGCAACGGTTCTCCTCCGAAAAAGTCCACTTCAAGCCTGTGACGCGGTCCGCTGCGACTTATGAGAAAATCGATAGCGTTCTCAGCGGTTTCCCTGCTCATAAGATCCATGCCGCCGTGATACTGTCCGTCGCCGGCAAAACAGTATTTACAGCGCAGGTTGCAACCGTGCGCGACGTTAAGACAAAGCGCCTTGACGATACCTTTATATACGGGTTCCGGATGTTCGGGTTCCGCAGAAAACAAAACTCCGTCTTCAACGAGAGAATCTATCTCCGCTTCAATCTCCGCGTCTTCGTTAGAAAAATCTCCTCTTGCGTCCGCAACAGGAGATATGCGTTTTTTTATGAGTTCTGCCGTGCGTTCGTCTGTTTCGAAAAAAGACCCGCTTTCCGTGTCAAGCACGAAAATACGCCCGAGGCAATTATAAACGTGTACCATGGGATACGATTACTTCTCGGAAACGATTCCCGGCTTGCGCGTCTTATGTTCGCATGACTGGTTGCCTACGGTGCAGCTCGTCTTGCATGCAGACTGACATCCGGTCTGGCATTCGCCGCATCCCGTTCCCTTTTCCCTGCATATGGTATTAGTCGCTATTACCTTGATGTGCTTCATAATATTTCCTCCGTAAGCCCTACGGCTGTATTTTCATACATTATACACTATGGCGCAAAAAAACGCAAGCGATTCTTTTTCATATTCCGCATTTTTCGCCGTTCTATCTCCGCCGGCGCACAAGCATTGCGATTATTCCGCTTATAAGTCCGGTCGCGGTTCCTGTTACGACGTTGTTAAGCAAAGTTATATCCCATACGAAACCGCCGCCGAGAAGCGAAAACAGAACAAAAGCAAGTACGGAATAACAAATTCCCGTTATCGTTCCTCGCAGCCATCCGCACCCCGGACTACGAAGCGCAATAAGACATGCGACGAACACGCTTACCGATCGTATTATCTGGTTTATGACCGGCACCGCGTCAGACGGCACGTTAAAAAATTTGATAACAAACGCCGCTATAAGAACCAATACAAGAGAAAATACGAGAGCGATGACTACGGCTTTGACTATTTCCGCGACATACGTCTTTTTTCCCGCCGAAACGGCATCGACACTTTCCGACATAACAAAAGACCTCCGCAAGTTTTACTATAAACTATGCGGAGTTCTTCCCGTATATAACACGCGCTGCCGCGCAAATTATGCCGCAGCGGGTCGATTTATACTATCTCTTTCTTTTCTTTTTTCGCGGCTTTCGGATCGGGCGGCGGGTTCTGCTGGGATATTATACGGTAAAGAGCCTTTGCGTCAACGGTAAGAGTGGTGCGCCTGCCCTCTTCGCCCGTTTCTATGATATACTCTATGCCGCCGGCTCCGTTACCGACGGAAACGATCTTGCCGATTATTCCGCCAACCGTTTCGATCTCGTCTCCGGCAATAAGCGAAGCGCGCTGCACTTCGGCGAATTTAGTCTGTTTTCTGCGCGAGATAAACGAATATATCATAACGCCGATTACCGCAAGAACAAGCAGTCCGAGAACAACGTATATTATTATGTTTCCTACCGAATCCGCGCCTTCGTCGGACGACGAAGTCACGGCTCTCACCAATTCATTCATAACCGTCTCCATAATCTTTATGCCGATATTATATTGCAAAACGGAAAAAATAGCAAATGTATTTCACCCGGTAATTTCAGAAATATTATGCCGTATGTCGAAAATTCTGCCGAGCCGCCTGAAATCCTCGCCTCTGTCGAATCCGCTGACAACCGTTACGGCAGGCGCAAAGTCTATCAGTCTGCACACAAGCTCGTCGAATCCGTCGAGTACGAACTCCTCGCGCGCGCATTCCGAGCACGTTTCGACCAATCTGTACTTGCCTCCTATACGGTACACTTCGGCACGCGATCCCGCGCGTCTTCCCGATTCGACGAGAAACCTTATAAGCTCGAAAAACGTCCGCTCGTCTGCGAGAAATTCCCCGTGCCGTCCCGCAAGTTCGCACATCTCGTTCCACCGTTCATAAAGTTCTCCCATGCGAAACATTCTGAAACCGTCTATATCGAATACTCTGCCGGGGCGCAGACTTCCGCACAGTATTCCCTTTTCGGATTCGCGGTCGAACCCCGCCAACGCATGCACGAGCATGCTGCGGGAAAGTGCAGGCAGACGCATGCGCCGTATGCGCCGCTCGATATACCCGCGTTTCACATCGGTAAGGAATATCTCGCCGAGCGATCGCGCAGCCAGACGGCGCACCACACCCGCGATTCTGCGTTCTGCGCCTATGCAAAGATACGCTCTGTGACCGCGCGACTCAACTGCGCTCACTGCGGTACACGAACGGCATACGTCCGACTCTATCTTTTCCAGCCAACCGAAGCAGTCCGCGCCGGAAGTTATCAACAATTCGTACATTTCTCTAATATTGTATGCACGCATTACGATTTTACACACCCGCTGCCGCGCGAATATTGACGAAAACGCTAACCTGCTAAAATTTAATAAGTTTTTATTCCCAAACAGTTGCATTTTCCCGCACGTTTTGATATATTATATAGGCGACTACAAATAGTCACGTTGCGAACGCCTGCGGTACCATAGCCAAGCGGTAAGGCACGAGCCTGCAAAGCTCCGATTCCCCGGTTCAAATCCGGGTGGTACCTCCATTTCAAGCCCGAATGGCGGAACGGCAGACGCGACGGACTTAAAATCCGTTTGTGGAAACACAGTGTCGGTTCAAGTCCGACTTCGGGCACCATGCCGAACGTCGACAATGTCGCAAAAACGGTACGCTATGCGTACCGTTTTCTTTTCACCGATCTTCTTCGTAACCTGCGGACTTACAAGTCATGTCGAGCAGAACGTTTTCGTTCTTCTTGAATATATACCTTATCCGCGCGGATACCCTCTCGCGCACCCGCCGTTTCATATCCCCGTCCGAAGGAGCGGCAAGTTCGATCGTTTCTCCTCCGTCCGTGATTATTTCCAGACGGTATTTTCCGCGTTTTACGATAAATCCTTTTTCGTTCTTTTCCGCTTTTGCGAAGTTGTATGTCGCAAGCCGGTATTCCGTTCCGCCGGTATATACGAAACATATACAGCCGCCGAAAGACATTCCGAGATAAGGAATACGGGCGATTGCCGCCATAACGGACGAAGAGCCGTCCGAGCCCTGCGTCCAAAGATATTGCGACGGAAACGAACGTCCGAGATCCTTTTCGATATATCCGGTTCCGCCGTCGAAGGAATACATCCTGCCGTTTATATTCAGACTTCCCGACAAACCGTGCATCATAGAGAGGACGCCGTGCTTACACTCCATAAACGGGAATGACGCAAATGGTCCCATGATATCTCTTCGCGGCGGCGTAAACGCACCGAAACGCACTTCTCCTTTTACCGAATTCACGCCGTCCGATACATCGAGCGAAAGTCCCTCCGCCGTAAGAGTACTGCTTCCTGCCCGCACGGACAGCTTGTCCTCGCACGCTTCAAACTCCTCTTCCGGAATACGCACGGAAAAGCCGCCTTCGCATGCAAACTGTATCATGCCGTATTTATCTCCGTTCGATCCGACATGATACGAAACGATTGCGGCGACGGTTTCATCGCCCGCAGTCATTTTGACGTACCAGCCTTCAAAATATCTCCTGCCGGCATATCTTCCGCCGAAATACGGCAGGACCTTTTCGCCGTACGCGATTCTGCCGACTAACCAAAGTATAACCGTAAGAGCGAGAAAAACGGCAACAAATACGTTAAGCGTTTCGGGCGCGCGCATCACTATCAGCGCGATATCGGCGGCAACGGTAAAGAGAATGACGGGAATCCCGAAATTGATCAGACCGCCGCTGCGGCAGTAAATTTCCGTCATACGGGTAAATGCCGCGACAAGCACCAGCGCGGTAACGGCTTCCACAGTCACGAACGCGATCTCTATGTCCGCAAGACCCGTCGGATATACCACGGGTATCGCCATGGAAAAGCAGAGCAGATAAGCGAACGAAACCGCAAGACGCGGCACGCTCACATCGGGACGTCCTTTTGTCCCAGCGGCAAGCGTACGCATAAGCAACCCGATAAAAAAGAAACCGTATGCGACGAATTGCAGCCAAAGCAACGTGAATTGCGTATGCGCCATACCGCCCGCAAGAACGAGTCCGCATGTGACTGCCAGTCCGCGCAAAGAAATGCGCGAATAATCGCATGCGGAACGCGTAAACAGGAATACGAACGCCCGTCCGTTCACGAACGCGGCAACAAGCGACGCAGCCAGGGATACGAGCGTCACGATATGCGCGTACCACTGCGCGGGATCGCTGCCCGAGGTAAACGTATTTTCGGAAACGAAACCCACGATCACCGCAGCCGTACGTTCGCCAAAAAGAATGATAAAATAAAGCAGACAGAACAGGATAAACAGGTATAAACGTGCGTCCGTTCTATTGCCGCGCGTATTTTCCGTACATACCGTCACGACAACGCCACCTCCAAAGCAGAATATCTCCCATCCGCAAGATAATATACGTCAGACGTTTATCGCCGTTTCTTCGTCGGAAATATTCTCGGAGCGCAGCACGGGAAGTATATGTCCGGCAACGAATTCCTCGGTCTGTTCTTCGGCCCTGCCGATAAAGTTCCTCGGGTCCATAATGTCGTCTATGCGGTCGCGGACGGCGGAGAAAGCGTCATCGTTTTTTATACGCTCGATAAGATCGTTGTCGCCGCCCTCTCTTTTGACTATGCCCGCCGCATCCATAGAGTGCTCGCGGATACGCTCGTGCAATGCCTGGCGGCTTCCTCCTGCCTTCACGCACTCCATGAGTATGGTTTCCGTCGCCATAAACGGCAATTCCGCGGCAATGTGCCTGGCTATGACTTTATCATACACCACCATTCCGCCGGATACGTTTACATACAGATTGAGTATGCCGTCAGTCGCCAGGAATGCCTGCGGAATCGTGATGCGCTTATTCGCGCTGTCGTCCAGCGTACGCTCGAACCACTGCGTGGACGCCGTTATCGCTTCGTTTTCAGGCAGAGTGATGACGTACCGCGCAAGCGCGCACATTCTCTCGCTGCGCATGGGATTACGCTTATACGCCATCGCGGACGATCCTATCTGATGCTTCTCGAACGGTTCCTCCATCTCTTTCATGTTCTGCAGAATGCGGAGATCGTTTGCGAACTTATATGCGCTCTGCGCTATGCGCGAAAGCACGGACAGCACGTTATAATCGAGCTTACGCGTATATGTCTGTCCGGAAACGGCAAACGCGGCTTTGAATCCCATTTTTTCCACAACGTATTTTTCAAGCGCCTTGACCTTTTCGCCGTCGCCGTCAAAGAGCGTCATAAAACTCGCCTGCGTACCGGTCGTCCCCTTGACTCCGCGCAGTTTAAGTCCGTCTATAAGCGCAGTGAGATCTTCGTAATCCATAAGAAGATCCTGCAGCCACAGACATGCACGTTTGCCTACCGTCGTCAGCTGCGCAGGCTGAAGATGAGTAAATCCCAGCGTGGGCATACCTTTGTACTCAAGCGCGAAATCGGACAGTTTCTTCATTACCTGCAGAAGTTTGCTCCGGACAAGCATTAGAGCCTCGCGCATGAGTATCACTTCCGCATTGTCGGTGACGTAACAGCTCGTTGCACCGAGATGAATTATCGGCTCTGCCGCAGGCGCCTGCTGCCCGTACGCGTAAACATGAGCCATAACGTCATGACGGACCTCTTTTTCGCGCGCCGCGGCAACGTCGTAGTTTATATCCGATACATGCGCCTTCATCTGCGATATCTGCTCGTCCGTGATGCCGAGACCGAGTTTTTTTTCTCCCTCGGCAAGGGCGATCCAAAGTTTTCGCCACGTCGTAAATCTGTTATTGTCCGAAAATACGCGGCTCATCTCTTTGGACGCGTATCTCGTAATGAGCGGATTTTCGTAAGTGTCTTTCATATTTCACTCTCCATTCGGAAAAATTTTTCTGCGTTTACGTGCATTACGGCTTCTGCCTCTTCATGCGACAGTCCCGCCTTTTCAAGATCGTCGCCGAGCGTAAGAAAACCGCTTATATCCGTAAGCCCTTCGGGATAGTATTCCGCGCCGTATAAATCAGAACCTATCGCAACGTGATCCGCGCCGATTAAAGCGCAGAAATGCGCGATATGTTTCACGTACGTTTCCCTGCCGCAGTTTTCGCCGTAAGACAGCGACGCATCGAGAAAATTCGGCACGGCGGCAACGCCGATTATGCCTCCCGCCCGGGCAATCAGTTTCGCCTGATCGTCCGTAATACAACGCGGATGATCGGACAGCTCGCGCGAAGCGGTATGCGAACACAGTATACGGCAGCCGCGGCGCGCGGCCTCGTCCATCGCTCCGTAAAACGAGCAATCGGATAAATGCGCCAAATCGAGAGCAACGCCGCGGTTCGAGAGCAAAGATATCGCCCGTCTGCCGCGCAGCGTCAAGGGCATTTCGGCGCCGCAGCCGCCCGCGAGCGCATTCTCTCCGTTCCATGTCAGAGACGCATATGCCGGAGAAAGTTCGTCCAGCAACGCGCCGACGTCGCGCACGGTCAGGCTGCCGAGGTCCTCTATGCCGATCGGAAATCCGCATCGATAGGACAGAATGCTCTTCTTTCCGCGCCCGTCCGACGGAAGTCCGGTAACCCATATCGCAAGAATCGTGCGGTAACCGCATTCCGCAAACCCGCGCAGAACTTTGCGACGCTCGCTTCCGGAAAGCGCCGTTACGACATCGTTATGCAGATCGAATATCATAATCCTTGTTTATGCCATGGCTTTCAGATCGGTGTTAATATAACCGTATATCTCCGCCAGCGACGCAAACTTCGGCACTTTTTCCACCTCTTCCAGTCTGTGCCCGAACATATACAAAAGGTCATCCGCCGCCTGTTTGCCTGCTCTGAGCAAACGCAGCCTGCCGCCCTTCCTGTGCCCCGTATACGGAACTATACTCGTAAGAGCCACGGTGCACGCGCGCACTATACCGAAAAGCAGATTGCGGTAATGGAAATACATCTTGTTCTTGCGTTCTATATCGGCGTCTATTTCCCTGCGCATGCGCGGTTGTTCGCTGTTATACGCAAAACGCACCGTTTCGCATATCCTGTCATACATGCCTTCGAGCGCGGCATCGAGCGATTGTTTATCGTTATTCTCCAACGCCGTCGCTATCGCCGTCAGTTTGCGGGAAAACGCAATCAGCGTTCCGTATTCCGGAGCGGAAACGACAAGTCCGTCGGAATCAGCGTAAATACGGGGTTTCATCACCTGCTCCGCAAACACAAGCGCGTCACGAAGCAATTCGCTTTCCTCTCTGTTTCCGGTCTTGCCGCCGGGACATACGAAAATCGTATTATACACAAAGTCGAACGCCGAACGGCAACGGTACATCATATCGTCGAACGCCTTGCATTTCATATCCGTTCCGTTACGCGCGTCGGTTTTCTTGACACTGGCATACTCTTCTATCGCACTCTTTGCCAGCGCGTCGTATGCGGCGTTCTCCGCATAAACGGATTCGCATCCGGCGCCCTTATAATCGGAACGGAGCGATCGGATAAAGTGGGAAAAAACACCGTATAGCGTTTTCGCCTCTTCGCAAATTTCGGATGAAGGCTGCGAAAGCGTTTCTCCGATCGGTATGAACGATACCGCACGCTGCAATGCGCTTATCACAGGTTCACATGCGGAAATTATGCCGTCGGTTATCATTCCGTCGTCCGACACCGTAAGCGTACGGTCAATCATCGTTATGCGGCGGCAGTCCCTTCCCATAGCGATATACTCCGTGCGCGCCCTGTCGACATCCTCCGGTTTACCGTATATAATGCCTATCGTATCATAAAGCGCGCCGAGAAGCGCGGTTGTTTCAGCGAGAGCGTTAAGCAGAAAACCGCGGCATATGCTGTGCGGCTGACCCGCATATTTCATCTTTTCAACGGGTTCGAGCAGCATGTCCATAATAAATTCCGCTCCGCAAAGTTTGCCCTCCTGCCTCTTTCTGCGGATGTCCGATAAGCGGAAAAAATATTCCGCAAAAAAATTATTCGGGTCGGCTTTGCGTACTTTCGCAAACCATATACCCGCCATTTCATAATCTCCCGCGGCAAAATACTCGTGCGCCTTGGCGTAATCGGATCTGGCTTTTTCCGCATCCACTATTCCGCCCTGCTTTGCAAGTTCGGCAAGCGTAAAACGGCTGCCGCAATAAGGGCATGTCACACTGTCGCCCCCGCCCGCATCCGCAAAACTCTTTCCGCATTCACTGCAAATTATATGCAACGACGGCATAGAACGTCCTCCGCAAAAGCATTTTAATCATTATACTACAATTACCCGCATTTGTAAAGAGTTTGACAAAAAACGGGAAACAATACAAAAAGCGAATCCGCTTGTCGGCGAATTCGCTTTATCCGCAAATGATTTTACTGCTTGAGATCTTTAAGCAGATCCGCAAACGGATTGTTCCCGGAATCCTCGCTCCATTCGGCGTCTCCGGAATCCCTGTCTCTGTCTTTTCTCGGAGCGCGCGAACCCGAACTCTTCCTGTCCGGTTTCGGCTTCTCTTCGGAAACGGCTTCGGGCATACACGCTTTTGCGCTGAGATTGATCTTTTTATTCTCGGAATCTATCGCAAGAACCTTTACTTCTATCTCGTCGCCCACTTTATATATGTCGTTGATGTTCTTTACATAAGTGTTGCTCGCTTCCGAAACGTGAACGAGACCTTCCACTCCGGGCTCGACTTCAACAAACGCACCGAACGGCATGATGGAAGTGATTTTACCCTTAAGCACGGAACCGACGGGATGATTTTCGACTGCGACATCGAAGGGATGTTTCTGGAGCTGCTTGTATCCGAGAGAAACTTTGCCCTTCTCGCGGTCCGCCTTGAGAACCACGAAGTCATATTTTTTACCGACGGTAAGCACGTCCGCTATGGACTTGAACTTCGCCCACGAAACGTCACTGATATGAACGAGACAGTCATAACCGTCAACGCTCACGAAAGCGCCGAACTTACTTATGCTCTTAACCTTGCCGTTCACGATAACGCCGGGAACGACGTTTGCCCAGAATATCTCCTCTCTCTCCTTGCGTTCGCGTTCGAGGATCACTCGCTGGCTCGCAACGATGCGCTTTTTCTCATCGTTGATTTCGAGAGCCACGAGACGAAGAGTCTTACCCTCATATGTCCTGGGATCGCTGACATATCTTTCTTTAATCTGCGATGCAGGTATAAATACGGTGTACGTTCCCAGCTTGCCGAGAAGTCCGCCGCCTTTATTCTTCTCTTTATTGCGTTCCACGGCTTTGTTCACGACAAGTTCGAACTCTTCGCCGTTTCTTACCGTATCGACAACTTTGTCGCCCTCTTTGATCTCGTCAACCGCTTTTTTTGAAAAAGGATAAGCGCCGTCCGGTTTTGCGGAAATGAGTTTTGCTTCTATCTCCGTACCGTTGGGATAATTGGCGGGGTCATAAGCAGTGCCTTCGAGTTCCGCATCATCCGCAGCGATGAAACCGTCCATTTTCTGTCCGCAGTCGACGGTTATTCCCTTTTCGTCCGCCGATACCACTCTGACCGTATAGGTTTTTCCGCTGCTCAGTTTTTTGCCGCTTGTTTCATCGGCGCCGACCGCCTGCAAGAATTCCTCATCCGTTGCGTCGGTAAAGTTGTTTGCCAGGTATTGAAGTACCTCCGTTATCGACTCATCGGGAGCCGATGCGCCGGCGACGATTCCTACGATGTCGTCGGCACTGAATTTTATTCTTTTAAGATCCTCTGCCGAACCGATAAGGAAAGCGCTGCAATGTTTCTCGCATATCTCTTTCAGTTTCAACGTATTGGAACTGAGCGCGTCTCCGATCACCAGAACCTTGTCGCATGCCTCGGACAATTCTTCCGCTTCCCTTTGCCGCTCTTGTGTAGTATAACAAATTGTGTCGAATATTTCAACTGTTTTTAATCTATCTTTCGTAAATTTATCCGCTATATTTGCAAATTTTTTCGCGGAAGCCGTCGTCTGCGCCACAAGACATACTTTTTCGGATTTCAAAAGCGAATCCGGAATCGCATTCGCATCGTCGAGTATGACGGCGCCGTAACCGCATATCGAGTTTATCCCGACCACTTCGGGATGATCTTTTTTCCCGAATACGACAACGGTATAACCCTTGGCATACATATCCGCAACTATGTCGCGCGTACGCTGCACGAACGGACACGTCGCGTCTATAACGTTAAGTCCGCGCGCCTCCGCCTCTTCCAAAACTTCCACCGGCGCCCCGTGAGAACGTATGACAAGCGAAGAGCCGCTCTCCGCTTCGGAGACGTCTTCCACAGAACGCACTCCCTTCTCAGCAAGTTCCTCGACTATACGCGTATTGTGTATGAGATGTCCGTAAGTATATACCTTGCCCTTGGCGCCCGCAACCAGCGACAAAGAACGCCGCACGCCGTAACAGAAGCCGAGATGTTTCGCCTTGAGTATTTTCATTTACAAATCTCCGCTTCCTCCGTGCGCCGCCCCGCCGTTATCACGGCGTTTCGCATCTATCCGCTTTTTTTCCGCACGGCGCTGTTTCAGCGCTTTTTTCTCCGCACGGCGCCGCTCCGCCAAACGCTTTTTCTCCGCACGCAGTTCCTTACGGTAACGTCTGCCGTCCATTATTTCGCGCAGATGCTCCTTTGCCTCTTCCATTCCAGCCGAAACGGCTTCCGCAAGTTCGCCCAGTTTTTCCGCATTGAGCGGTCCGGAAACGCGGGAGACGAGATCTATCGGCTTGCCTATATACATATACGTTCTGCGGAAAAACCTCGGACG
>CASEMM010000123.1 GCA_949289095.1 uncultured Eubacteriales bacterium
GTAATACACCTGCCCGCCGCAGACGGCGACAAGACGGAGATTTCCGGAGAGGATTCTTCGGACGGCGGCAACGACGTCGGCTGAGCCGCAACGGATAAAATAAGACAAAGGATTATAGATAAATGTCGGTCAAAGCAAGAAACATAACGGCGATTGCGATCGCCGCCGTCGCGGTGATCGCGGTGGTTGCGGTGATAGTGCTTTCGAGCATAGTAATACGTCCCGCATCGTACGCGAACGGCTGGATGGAGGACGTGGCGTCTGTCGAAATTTACCACAGCAGCGCGAACGGATACCTGCATTCCGGAGATCTCAATTCCGCTCTCAACGAGGGAACGGGCGAATACGCGTCTCTCGACGATCCGTATACCGTGTCGGATCTGTTCGATATGACGAGCTTTTCTCTGATATCCGCGTGCCTGCAATTCAATTATTCGTTCGGGCTCGGACTCGAAAACACCGATAACGTGCGCTCCAACGAAATGACCGCGTCCGAAATATCCGCGAAATATTCGGAACTTACGACGGGGACGGCTCTCGGCTATTCTCTCGTAGTAAGGCTCGGTTCGTCCGGATCGTCGGCAAGGCGCGCCATGGAGCTTACCGATGCTCACGGACGCACATGCACGCAGTATTACGATACGGTGATGTTTACCGTCGATCAGGACAGCGATTGGGTGCGCAATATAACGGCGTATGCCTTTGAATGGAACGACGTGTTCGGCGAGGGCTTGCAGAACGGCACTTATTACAGCCTTAGTTTCGGTATGCGCACCGCCGCCATGCTCGACGTGCTTGTGGGAGTGTACGGCTATGACGCGTTCCCCGAAGAAGAGAGCGAAGATAATGCGGACGACACTACCGAGGATACGGGAACGGACGACGGTTCTTCCGATACTGCCGCGTGACTTTATGTCGAGCAGAACGTATCTGCCGGAAACGATTTTTCGCGCGACGTAAAATACGTAAAAAACGAGCGGCAGACGCCGCTCGTTTTTCCGTATGCGTCCGTGTTTCTGCCGCATGCGGCAAACATTCTTGACAAAACGGTGCGTTAAGGGATATAATGTGGATTATGGACAGAGATACCGTATGCGCGCTGTCGAGCGCGCCCGGACGCGGAGCAATCGGCGTCGTACGCATGAGCGGTCCGGAAGCAGTGAAGATACTTTCGGAGTGTTTTTCTCATGCGGATAAACTCGAACATGCGAGAATGGTTCTCGGCACTCTGGACGCGGGCGATTTGCGCGACCGCGTGCTGGCGGTTGTATTCAGAGCGCCGGACAGTTATACCGGGGAGGACGTCGCAGAGGTCCATTGTCACGGCTCTCCCGAAATAGTGAATGCCGTTCTGCGCCGGTTCGTATCGCTCGGCGCGAGGTATGCGGAGGCGGGGGAGTTCACGCGGCGCGCGTTCGAAGCGGGTAAACTGAGCCTGGACGAAGCGGAAGCGGTGGGCGATCTCATAAACGCGCAGTCGGCGGCTGCGGCAAACGCGGCGTACGACGGCATGCGCGGCGCGCTTCAGCGCGCCGTGAACGGAATTTACGGCAAACTTCTGAAAATAGCGGGGGAACTTACCGCCGCTCTCGATTATCCCGAAGAGGACATCGAGGCAAGGACGTCCGCCGAGGCTCTGCCCCTGCTCCGCGAGTGCGAATCCGAACTGGACGGACTGATAAAAAGCTACGCTGCCGGAGAAAAAGTGCGCGACGGCGTGAGGGTGGCTATAGTCGGACTGCCCAACGCAGGCAAAAGCAGTCTGCTCAACCGTCTGCTCGGCAGCGACAGAGCTATAGTTACGCCAAATGCGGGAACTACCCGCGACACGGTGGAAGGTTCTTACGAATATAACGGAGTGCTTTTTACCCTTGTGGATACCGCAGGCATACGCGCCGCGAGCGACGAGGCGGAAGCGGAGGGAGTAAGGCGCAGCGAGCGCGCTGCCAAAACGGCGCATATCGTATTGCGCGTCATCGATTTGTCCGCTCCCGTGGCGCTGCCCGTTGATACGAACGGCATAGTCCTCGACGTTTACAACAAGACGGATATCGCGGATTCGCCGGATGCCGGGCTCGGCGTGTCGGCGCTTACGGGCGACGGTACGGAGAACCTCAGGAAAAGGATTTACGATGCGGCGATGGGCGGCAAGGTGAGCTCCGGCGGGGTCATGATAACAAACGCCAGACATTACCGGCTCGTGTTGAATGCGGCGGACGAACTCGCAAGCGCGGAAGAAGCGTTTGCCGCAGACGCCGTCGATCTCGCTTCGGCTGCGCTCGGCGGAGCGCTTGCCGCTCTCGGTAACATTACCGGAGCGAACGCTACCGAGGACGTGCTCGACGACGTATTTTCGCGGTTCTGCGTGGGGAAATGACTGCCGCCGCGGCTTGAAAGGCGTTTCGGTCGATCCGCGCGCGGAGAATCGGTACGAAAAGGGACGTTTTACGGGCCGTCCCCGTTTCCGGCTGCCCGCGGATTCTTCCGCGGGCGCGACGGGTTTCCGACGGGACGGTATTCGGGCGGTTTGCACGCGATTGTATGACGGCATGCGCTTGCTGCCGAAACGCCATATAAATGCCTCAGAACGCTGTTTAACGCCATTATATGCGAAATCAATTAAAATTTTAACGTCCGGCGGGCAAAAACGCTTGTAACTCCGCTCCGTGTGTGATATAATAAAAAGGCATAAGGAGCTGTATCTATGGAAGAAAAAGTCAATGGCAGTTACGACGCAGATAAAATCCAGGTGCTTGAGGGGCTGGACCCCGTCCGCAAGCGCCCCGGCATGTATATCGGCTCGACGGACGAGCGCGGTCTGCATCATCTCATATGGGAGGTTGTGGATAACGCCGTGGACGAGGCTCTTGCCGGTTATTGCACCGAATGCACGGTGGAAGTGCAGAGGGACGGGTCGGTGTCCGTCACGGACAACGGCAGAGGCATTCCCGTCGGAGAAAAGAAGATCGTCAAGAACGGCAAGGAAGTGATGGTCTCGGCCGTCGAAGTGGTTATGACTCACCTGCACGCGGGCGGAAAGTTCGGCGGCGGGGGATATAACGTGTCCGGCGGTCTGCACGGCGTGGGCGTAACCGTCGTCAACGCGCTTTCCGAATGGCTGGAAGTGGAAGTCGCGCGCGACGGCAGGCTGTACCGCCAGCGGTTCAACCGCGGCGTTCCCCAGCGGGCGCTTGCCGTCATCGGCAAAACGGACAAGTGCGGCACGAAAGTGACGTTCATGCCCGATCCGGATATTTTCGAAACGACGGATTTCAATTACGATACGATAAAGACGCGTCTGCGCGAGGTGGCGTATCTCAACAAGGGCTTCACGGTCAATCTCATCGACAGCCGCGACGGGCGCGAGAACAGCGAGACGTTCCGTTACGACAGGGGCATACTCGATTTCGTCGATCATCTCAACCGTACCAAGGAAACCATATTCCCGCAGTCGCTGTACATCGAGAAGATGAACGACGACAACGAGGTGGAAATAGCCATGCAGTACAACGACGGCTATTCCGAAAACATATACGCGTACGCGAACAACATCAACACCGAGGAGGGCGGCACGCATCTCGACGGGTTCAGAAACGCTCTTACCAAAGTAATCAACGATTACGCGCATGCAAACAACCTGCTCAAAGACGACGACAAGCTGAGCGGCGAGGACGTGCGCGAGGGGCTTACGGCGATAATTTCGGTAAAACTGAAAAACCCGCAGTTCGAGGGACAGACCAAAACCAAGCTGGGCAACAGCGAGATGCGAACGATCGTTGCGAAAGCGCTTACGGACGGGCTGGGGACGTATCTCGAAGAAAATCCCGCAGAGGCGAAAGAGCTTGTGCTCAAAACGATAACGGCGGCGCGTGCGCGTGCGGAAGCGAGAAAGGCGCGCGATCTGACCCGCAGGAAAGGAGTCCTCGAAAGCAATGCGCTTCCGGGCAAACTCGCGGACTGCACGGACAAAGATCCCGCGCATACCGAGATATACATCGTCGAGGGCGACAGCGCGGGCGGCACGGCGAAGCAGGGGCGCGACAGGCGTTTCCAGGCAATACTTCCGCTGCGCGGCAAGATACTGAACGTGCAGAAGGCGCGGCTCAACCGCGTGCTCGAAAACGCGGAGATAAAGGCGATGATAACCGCGTTCGGCTGCGGTATCGGCGACGATTTCGACGAGAGCAAGCTGCGTTACGACAAGATAATATGCATGACGGATGCGGACGTGGACGGTTCGCACATACGCATACTTCTTCTGACGTTCTTCTTCAATTTCATGCGTCCGCTCATAGAGAAAGGTCACGTTTACAGCGCAATGCCTCCGCTCTATAAGATAAGCAAGGGCAAGCGCGTCGAATACGCATACTCCGATCCCGAGCTTGCCGCCAAGCTCGACGGCATGGGCAGAAAGGGTTGCGAGGTGCAGCGCTACAAGGGTCTCGGCGAGATGAGCAAGGATCAGCTCTGGGAAACGACGATGAGCCCCGAACACCGCACGCTCATTCAGATCACGATGGAGGACGCATTCGAGGCGGACGAGATTTTCTCCACGCTGATGGGCGATCAGCCCGAACTGCGCCGCAAGTTCATCGAGGAGAATGCGAAGCTGATAGAGACCAAGGATCTCGACGTATAACGGGGAGGGATTATGGCAAACGAAGAGAAGCTGCGGGAAAGGGTTCCCGATAACACCAAATATCTCAGGGTAAACGTCAACGACGAAATGAAACAGTCGTTCATCGCGTATGCGATGGCGGTCAACGTTTCCCGCGCGATACCGGATGTGCGCGACGGTCTCAAACCCGTTCACCGCCGCATACTGTATTCGATGAACGAACTGGGTCTGTCCGCGGACAAACCGTACCGCAAGTGCGCGAGAATAGTGGGCGACGTGCTCGGTAAATATCATCCTCACGGCGATTCGTCGGTGTATGACGCGCTCGTCCGTCTGGCGCAGGATTTCTCCATAAGAGAACCGCTCGTGGACGGACAGGGC
>CASEMM010000124.1 GCA_949289095.1 uncultured Eubacteriales bacterium
AAAGTCTATCGCCTGCCTCAGCACCGCGTGAGTATATACGGAGGCGGGGGGATTGTAAAGATCTCCTATGCCTCCCGCCGCCGTCACGTTATAGGAGGAAAAGTCGTTATACAGCTTTTCGAGTTCGGGGTTGACCTCGAATCCCTCCGATTCGAACGCCTCGGCAAGGGATACGGCTATCTCCGAAACGGTTTCCGCCGGCGCCGCATCCGTATTGAATATCGTGCCGCCGCTGCCTCCTCCCGAATATACCCAGCCGTTTTCGGTGGACGCGTATCCGAAAAGATTCACTTTCCTCTCGTCTTCGGCAAGCGGGAGCGCGTCGTTTTCGTTTCTGAGCAGCACTATGGAATCCTCCGCTATCTCCTGAACGAGATCGTCGCCGAGCGCGAGCGCGGTATTTACGGTAGTACTGTCCGTATTGAGTCTGCTCGATCCGAAAACGGTCATGAGATAATCCCAGTATGCGGATGCGAATGCCGTCGCCACCGCCGCAACCGAGATAAGAACAACGGCGACAGCCGCGAGAATTATTCTGCGTAACGTTATTTTCGTCATGAGCCGCCTCCTTCGCCCGCGCCGTCGGCATAACGGATTTCCAGCCTGTCTATGTTACAGCCCACGGTTTCTCCGTAACAGTTTGTATATTCGCTGTCCACAATAAGTTCCACTATGTTTTCGCCCGCCTCAAGGTGCAGCCGTCCGAAATTGACGTCCGCGAAGTTTTCGAAGAGCATGGGGTCGCCGTATTCGGAGACTGCGCCGGGGATTATAACGCTGTCGTCCACCGTGAGCGCATGCAACGAGCCGGAATCCGCTTCCGCTTTTGTGCCGTAACTGACGGTAAACGTCCTGTTGAACTGCATGTCGCCCATGCGAAGCGGCCGCCATGCCTGTACCCCCGAATCCTCTTCGAG
The DNA here is from genome assembly GCA_949289095.1 of uncultured Eubacteriales bacterium. Lineage (GTDB taxonomy): Bacteria > Bacillota > Clostridia > Christensenellales > Pumilibacteraceae > Protoclostridium. Next base: position 918 of record CASEMM010000124.1, read on the forward strand.
TTTCAGACCCGCGGCACGGAGTATTACATCGGCATAACAGTCGCTTTCCACAAATATGTGGAAACGAAGCGCAGTGGTATTGAACACGTCTCCGAGGAACTGCCCTCCGGACGCGCCGCTTCCGGCCGTGGCGGTCTTGGGATTGGCGTTGCGATAACCGCCCGTCTGCTCGACATAGTTTTCCGAATCGGGCGTCGCTTCTCCGCTGCGCAGTATGTTCTCGCCCTCGATGACGAACCCGTCGAATATGAACAGCTCTATATCCGCTCTCGCGTTGCCGTAAATCACGGTAAGCGTATGGTTGCCCCATTCGGAGAATGTCAGCGCGGATACGCTGCTCACCGGTTCTCCGTCCGCCTCGAACGTATAACCGCCCGAAACGACGCGGCTGCTGCCGTCCGCATAGTGAGCGGTCACCGTGATCCCCGAGAAATTCATAGGAGTGTTCACGGCTGCCGCGAGAGCCGCATTGCCCGTATCGACGGTCAGGGATGAGACGGTGTCGTCTTTAAGCGTGATCGGCTGCACTGCCGTCTGTCCTCCGTAAGACACTCGCACCTCGTAAGTGCCCGCTTCGAGCGGTCCGGACGGCTCTATGACGCAGTCGTCTATACTGACGGGCAGCTTCACCCCGTCGCTCCACCTCGCCTTGACTTTCATGCCCGTCGGATCGAAGGATTCGCCGATATAATACTCGGTCACGTCGGGAGGCTCGCTTATCGTCAGCTCCGTGACGGTAACGTCGGACGGAATATCGTCGGGCGGCGGCGTTTCGCTCTTTCCGCACGCGGCGCAAAACACCGCGGTGAAGAGCGCCGCGGCGACAATCGCGCATATCATGAATTTTTTCGCTCCGTTCATCGTCTGCCCCCTTCTTTATCGTGCGGCTGCCGCCGCATCGGTTTCACCGCAATGATACATCGAAAAAGGCAAATCCTCAACGGGTTTGCCATAAACTGCATGAATACGACATAAATTAACGTACCGTCCGTCATTTTTCGTTCTCGGGAAGCAGTATGTCGAGCGTAAAAATCCCGTCGGCGGCGGTGACGTTCAGCGTTCCGCCGTAACGCTCGGCTATCTCCCGCATGCTCCTCATGCCGAACCCGTGATACGTTTTATCCGCCTTGGTGGTCACGGGCATGTCCCCGTCGAACGAAATATCTCCGCGGCAGCGGTTGCGCACGCAGACGGACAGAAATCCGCGCGACGCTCTGATATTCAGGCTTATAGAACGCTCGTCGCGGTCCGGCAGCAGACATACAGCCTCTATCGCGTTGTCGAGCGCGTTGCCGAGAAGCGCGCATATATCGGCGTCCGTCATGAAATTCAGCTTTTCCCCGTCCGCGATGACCGAAAAAGTTATGCCGTTGCCCGCGCACGCCAGACGCTTTTCCGTCAGCACTATATCGAGAGTATCGTTACCCGTTTTGACTTCCGAATCATATATTCTGACGGCGCTTTCTATCTCGCTGATGACGCTGTCCTTCACGGCGCCGCCGAGCGCTATGCGGCGGATCTGATGTTTCAGATCGTGGCACTTTACGTTTATGTAGTCGACGTTTTCCTTAAACAGTATATAGTGCCGCCGCTCCTGCTCGTACAGACGGCGCAGCGTATCGAGATCCGTCTGCATTTTACGTCTGCGCAATGCGGAAAACTGCAGCACGAGCGCAAGTACGCAGCATAGCGCGTCGTACGCATATATCAAACACTGCAGCACGATATCTGTCGAGGCGTCCGCACGATACGTCACGACGGTATTGAGCAGCACCGCCGTAAGCAATATCACTCCGCTTATGACGAGCAGAGTCACGTTGCCTATGCGAAGATCCGTCCCCTTGCGTATGCGCGTTCCGAAAAACATATAGAGCAGTCCGTACGCCGCGGCGTAACTTTCCACATACACCGCCATTGTCCACATGTCGAACGCGATCCTGCCCGTCTCCTCATACGGCAGCGAAGCCGCCTGCAATCCGAACGCCGTCACGAAAAATGTGTAAACTTCATACGCGATATGCTGCATTGCATAAGCCGCGATCGCGCAGAACACGACGTTGAGCGGCGGTTCGCGGTAGCAGACGCACAGCCCCGCGATCGTAAGACAGAACATGAAAGCGAACATGAACGATACGTAGAACGCATTGTACGCGGCTATCGGGAACAGGAAAGTCAGCGCATAACACGCCGCAGCGGACAGCGCGACGCGCAGCGCGAAAAACGGACGGCGCTTGAGTTTGAACGTCATGAGCGCCTCCGCTCCTGCCAGTTCGGTCAGAAATACCAGTCTGTACCAGAAAAGCGGCGAGGAAAAAGCAAAGAACATTCTATCCTCCTATATACCGTCCGAGAGCCTGCATGAACTCCTTTTTCCTGGGCTGACTTACCTTTAATTTCTCTCCTCCCGCGATTTCGCACATCATGTCGCGGACCGAGATCACGTGCGCGAGATTGACGAGATAGCAGCTGTTGCACCGCGCAAAGCCCGAATCTTCCAGCAGTTTCTCCACGTTTTTGAGCGTCCCGTAACTTACGAAATCCCCGTTCTCGGTGTGATATACGATGCGGTGTTTCATTATTTCGACATATCGTATGTGCGACACGATGAGTTTTGCGTATCCGCCGCCTGTCAGTCCGACGGACAATGCGCGCTCGGAATTCTGCCGCGCAAGCACGCGTTCTACGGCTTTTCCGATACGAAACGCGAAATCGCGGTAAATCACCGGTTTGACTACGAAATCGAGCGCTTCGACCTCATAGCCCCTGATGGCGAGCTGCGCCATATTCGTAACGAAAATTATCACCACGGACTTGTCGCGTTCGCGCAGCTTCTTCGCCGCGGACATACCGTCGAGAAATTCCATTTCGATATCCATAAATACGATATCGTAACGTCCGTCGTATTCTTCGAGAAACGATACGGCGTTGTCGTACCTGTCGCACGAAAAAACGACGCCGTTTTCTTCGGAATATCTGTCGAGACATCCGGACAGAATGTCCGCAGCGGCGCGCTCGTCTTCTATTATCGCGGTTTTTATCACCTTCTTCCCTCCGTCTGTACCGTCGTTCTGCCGCCGGTAAATTCATTATAACACCGGGTATACGGTTTGTCAATACCGTCAAAGTCAATAATGCCGGTTTTATGCGCGCAAACGCTTTTCAAACGCGTGCGACGGTGTTATAATCTGTATATGTAATCTTTCGGGCGTAAGGAGGAAAATGTCATGGACGTAATCGCGCAGAGAGAATTCGGCCTGCCGTATATAATTCTCGACTCGGTATTCATTCTCGCTTTTCTCGCGCTGCTGTTCTTTACAAAACGCCGGCTCGCGTTCCTGTGGTCAATCGCGGGAGGAGTGCTTTATTTTATCGTGGATTACGGTATATTTCACCTTCTCACCGGTTCGCGCCACATAGGTACGGTGGGCGCGGACGGCATTTTTACCGAGGGCGGAGAAGGCATGATGTTCGGCGTACTCATGTGGATGTCTC
>CASEMM010000125.1 GCA_949289095.1 uncultured Eubacteriales bacterium
GAAAAATGCGGCAAATATACCGAATATAAGCACAAACACATACAATACTATGGATAATTCTGGTCATTAACCGTTTGTGTACTACCATAAAGGATACTGCCGCACTGCGTGCGTCAGGTTACTCGCAGCTTGCTCCGGTGCTACTCTGTCACTCCGAAATTGCACAAGGCTCGTAAGGCGAACCGGTTTTTGCTTTTAGCAAAAACGGCTCTTTACCTGTCCTCTCCGCCAAAGCAAAAGGGACGCGAACGCGTCCCTTTTGCTTTGGCGGAGAGGACAGGATTCGAACCTGCGTGCCCTTGCGAGCAAACTGATTTCGAGTCAGCCCCGTTATGACCACTTCGATACCTCTCCGTATGCTCCGCTTGAAAAACGGAGCTTTATTAAAATACCATATATCCGTCCGAAAAGCAAGCGTTTTTACTTAACGTGCCAGATTTCTTTTGCGTATTGCAGTATGGCGCGGTCGGAAGAGAACTTACCGGCGTTTGCCATATTGAGAATGCTCTTCGTATAAAATTCGTCCGTACCGTAGTCTGCGTTTGCCTGCTTCTTGACGCGGACGTAATCTTCGAAATCGTAGAGACTCATATAAGTATCTTCGCCGCGGAGTTTGTCGAATATGGAACGGAGCATGCCCGTACCGTTGTCGTTGAAAGTGCCGTCCACAAGCGTATCCATTATCCGATGAATAACGGGATTGTTGTCGTAATATTCCCACGGATGATAGCCGGGACGCCTTTCTTTCACTTCCTCGACGCTTGCGCCGAATATATACTCGTTCTCCCTGCCCGCTTCCTGTGCGATCTCGATATTGGCTCCGTCCATCGTTCCGAGAGTGACCGTGCCGTTGAGCATGAACTTCATGTTGCCCGTACCGGATGCTTCCATACCGGCAAGAGAAATCTGTTCGGATATGTCCGCCGCGCTTACTATATACTCCGCATACGACACGTTGTAGTTGGTAACGAACACTACTTTCATCTTATCGGACATATCGGGATCGCGGTTGACCATGTCCGCTATGCAGTTGATGAACTTCATTATCGCCTTTGCATGGTAATAGCCGGGCGCCGCCTTCGCACCGAATATAAATGCAGTCGGCTTGAAATCGGGCATTCTGCCCTCTTTTATCTCGAAGTAGAAATAGATTATGGAGAGCGCATTAAGCAGCTGGCGCTTATACTCATGCATTCTCTTGACCTGTACGTCGAAGCAGAACGACGGATCGATATCCACGCCTTCGTGTTCTTTGATGTATTCTGCAAGGCGCTTTTTGTTTTCCGCTTTGACTGCTCTGAACTGACCTATAAATTCGGGATCGGCGGCATACTTTGCCAACCCTTTGAGCTGCGTCAGATCGGTAACGAAACCGTCGCCTATCTTGCTTTCGATAAGCCGGCTGAGACTGTCGTTGCAGAGCCGGAGCCAGCGGCGGGGCGTAATGCCGTTGGTAATGCTGAGGAACCTGTCGGGATACATTGCGTACCAGTTTCTGAATACGTCTCGTTTGAGAATTTCGGTATGCACCGCCGCGACGCCGTTGGTAGTATGCGCGACATATATCGCAAGGCGCGCCATGTGTATCCTGCCGTTGTCGAGTATATTGTAATTCCATGTATCAGGCACGCGCATCGCGCTGAGCTCGAAATTGAGTTTTGCCTGTATCTCTTCTATTACGGCGTACACTTCGGGAAGAATGCGCTTGAAAAGATCGATGTCCCATTTTTCGAGCGCCTCGCCCATTATCGTATGATTGGTGAAAGCAAACGTTTCGTGAGCAATTGCAAACGCCTCTTCGAACGGCAGTCCTTCGTGTTCGAGGCAGAGAATAAGTTCGGGAATGGCAACGACGGGATGCGTGTCGTTGAGCTGAACGGCGCAAAGTTTGCCGAAGTCGCCGAAATCGTTCCCGTGCTTCTTCTTATAGTTCTTTATTATATCTTTGACGGATGCGCTGACAAAGAAATACTGCTGGCGCAAACGAAGCGTCTTGCCCTCTACTCTCTCATCGTTGGGATAGAGAACGTACGATATGATCTCCGCCGCATTCTTCTCCGCAAGCGCGTTCGCATAGTGCATGTTGTTGAACTCGATATAGTCGAGCTTGTTTATTGGTTCGCTCTGCCAGAGACGAAGCGTATTGACGGTTCTGCCGCCGTATCCGATTATGGGAAAATCGTAAGGCACCGCCCTTACCTTCATATCGGCAAAAGACACTATCTGCGCCTCGTTTTCGCGGCGTATCGACCACGGATCTCCGCAAGTCGTCCAGTCGTCCACGCGCTCGACCTGAAAGCCGTTCACAAACAGCTGTTTGAACAGACCGTATTTATATCTTATTCCGTATCCGTTGAGCGGAATGTCCTCCGTAGCAGCGGATTCGAGATAGCATGCCGCAAGCCTGCCGAGACCGCCGTTGCCGAGAGCAGAATCGGGAATGTCCTCGAAAGAACGCATGTCAACGCCGCGCTTTTTAAGAAGTTCGTCGACTTCCGCAAGCTGACCGAGATTGAGCAGATTTGCGAATACCGACCTGCCGACGAGATATTCGGCGCTGAGATAATACGCGCGTTTCTTTTTTGACTGATTCTCATCCGTTCTGAGCCATACGGGATTTATCTCTCTCATGACCGCTTTGGAAAGTGCGTTGTAAAGCTGAACGGTAGTAGCCTTTTCCAAAGTCGTCGCATAGTCGTAAGAAAGAATGTCTTCCATTTTGTCGATAATCTTGTTTGACACTTTTCCTCTCCTTGTTCTGTCTTATTGCGCGTGCCGCGGTGGAAGAATTCTGCCGTGTTTTTCCGACAGTCCTCTCATTCGTTTTTCAAGCTCTTCCGACGCATAACCGGCAGGCACCCGATAACTCCAATTAGCCGCGGAAAGCACGCTCGGCATGTTTATTCTTCCCTCTTCGCCTATCATTAACCAATCCTGCAATGGTATTATAGCACATTCGGCGACAGAAGAATAACATAATTCTATTACGGAATCGCACATTTCACGGTCACTTTCCCCCGGAGCGGACAAGCCGAGCAGCTCGCACTCGCGCCCGAGCATATGACGGAAATGCGGTTTATCTTCGCCGAGCTTGCTTACGAAGCCGAGCAGAGTATCGTTGTCGTGCGTGCCCGTATACGCGAAACAGTTTGAGTCCTTGTAATTGTGAGGAAGATATTCGTTATCCTCGCCCGAACCGAAAGCGAATTGCAGCACTTTCATTCCCGGATAGCCGACTTCCGCGAACATTGCGCGTGCATCTTCGTCCAGCGTGCCGAGATCTTCGGCTATGACCTCTGTCCTGCCGATCGCCCGTTCGAGTTCGCGGAAGAACTCCGCGCCCGGACCGGGAGACCATCTGCCGTTTACCGCAGTCTTTTCGCCGTACGGTATTTCATAATATTTTTCGAAACCGCGGAAATGATCTATCCGTACGACGTCGTACAGCGAGAACATTTTCTTCATGCGGGCTTTCCACCACGCCCATCCGTTTTC
>CASEMM010000126.1 GCA_949289095.1 uncultured Eubacteriales bacterium
CGCGTCGTACAGCGGACGCAGATAAGGATCCACCTTCATCTGCAGATCTCCGGGAAGAAAGCCGAGTTTTTCTCCCGCCTCTATTGCGGGACGCGTGAGTATTATCCTGTCCGCATCGCCGCGCCTGAACGCGGAAACCGCGAGCGCGACCGCAAGATAAGTCTTACCCGTTCCCGCGGGACCTATGCCGAACGTAAGCGTGTTTTTCTTTATGGCGCGGCAGTACGCGCGCTGATTGAAAGTTTTGCAGAATATCTTTTTCCCGCGCGCGGTTACCGCAACCGGTTCTCTGAACAGATCGGCTATCTCGCCCGCATCCGCGCTGCTCTCCGCCATATCCGCGCAGCGCTCCACCGTGACTTTATCCACAGTCTGCCCCTGACGCGCAAGATCCGCAAGTGCGGTAAGCAGTTCGAAACAGCGTTCAACGCCATCCGCACTGTCGCCGCTTATGCGCGCGCCGTCGCTCGTCGCGGTTATACGCACGCCGAACCGTTTTTCCATAAGCGACAGATTCGCGTCCATCGCTCCCGAAAGGCGCGCGAACATCTCGCCGCCGAGCAATATGTCTCTTTCGTAACTCATATTTCTCCCACGCAGATCTCCGCAGTAAAATAAACAGTCATGACCGCCGCGCCGTTCTTTTCCGTCAGCGCAATCCGCCTTTCGAACGGAACTCCGTAAGCGGCAAGCAGCTCGTCCGCTTTTTCCTGCGCGAAACGTTCCGCTTCGCCGGCGAACGCAGACGGTTCGAGTTCGTAATACGTCGTCCGCACGACGTCCACGGGTATAGGATACAGCCGCGCCCGCTCCGTCGAACTTTCGAAATACTCGTACGGGCTTCCCGCACCGCCGAACGCAAACCCGAACATTCCGACGGACGTATGAGTTTCGCTTCTGCCCGTACGGACCGGCGCTCCGCTTTCCTCCGCGGGAGCGGAAAACGAAAACGTCACTCTTCCGTATACTCTGCCCCGCACGGCAACCGTTCCCGCATCCGAACCGTCCGCCGTATTGTATTCCTTTCCCTCTATAAGCACGTCGCCTTTCGCCGCGACGTCGCCGGCTCTGACTACGGGCGTTCCGCATTCGGCAACGACGCGCGTCACGATGCAGTCGTATCCGCTTACCAACCTGTCCGAATATTCCGCCGCTCCGCCGTATGCGGACGCAGGAAGCACGTCCGCCACTATCACGCTGCCTTCCCTGCGCACGCTCGCGGCGGATACGCCGCCGCGCTCTATCAGAGCGCGCTCCGCGGTCTTGCCGTCCACGGACGACAGGAGATCTCCGGCATGCACGCCCGCCTCTTTCAGCGTCCGTATCACACGCATTTCGGCGGCGCCGTCCGCACCGCGCACTTCCACGCGCCAGACAAACGCGTCCGAAACAAAGAGCATTGCCGCCGCAAGCAGCGATGCCGCAATAAGCGGCAGCCTGCGGAATATCGCTCTTCGCGTTCTCCGCAACGTATTGTCCGTAATTGTATAATTATAACACTTCTGTCCGCAAATTGCAATAGCTTTATGCAAATCTTTTCGTTTTATGCCGATTTCGGTGTATTTTTCCTCGACGCGGACGGACATAACGGGCACTTCCCGAAGCGCGTTCAGCGTTTCGGCAACGCCGCATTCGATACGGACGAAAGTCACGATTCCTCCGCAAAACCGCATATTCTGCCCCGCACGATTGCTCCGCCGTCCTCTATACGGGTAACCGTCAGATTCTCGCCGGTAAATGCAATGACGCGTTTTTCCGACGCAAACGCCACCCTTCCGTCGCCGATCTCCAGCACGCGCGTGATTCCGTCCACATACGCCGCATTCCCTCCGAACAGCACGGCGCTGTATCCGTATTTCACGCCCGCCGCCGCACTCCGCCTTATATCGTCAAACATACTCATAATATGATTTTATGCCCGATGCTCTCCGTTTAGTATCGCGGATAAACGCGGACGATTGCGCGCATACTGTCGGCATGAAACGCAAAGCAACGAAGAACGACCCGTTCGGGTCTTACACGGGCGTTTCGCGCGACGGCGATCTGCCCGAACAGGATGCCGACGATCTCTGAATCGGCGGCACGCGCAAAGCTCCGTGCGAAAGCGGATAAACCCTCGCACGGAGCTTCTGTTTTCTGTCTGCCGGACA
>CASEMM010000127.1 GCA_949289095.1 uncultured Eubacteriales bacterium
ATTCTTCGCGCGAGCAGTTAAGGCGAAGCCTTAACAAGGGGCTTGTCCCCCTCGCGCAATGAATCCTTTGGCGTTTGCGCTTTGTCGAGGAACACTCGCGCCGCGCACAGCGCGGCTGTGAATGCGAACGCAGACAAACAAGGCCGCGGCAAGCGCGGCAAACTGCGGCGCAAAAACAAGCGGCTTTCACCGCTTGCTTTTTTACTTATAAGGTTGAAATATTTTTCGCGCGAGCAGTTAAGGCTTTGCCTTAACAAGGGGCTTGTCCCCCTCGCGCAATGAATCCTTTGGCGTTCGCGCTTGATTGAGTACGGTGCGTAGCACCGCACGGAAATCAACAATCGGCGCGACCTTAATACTTGCCATACCTCGCCATAAACTCATACAGATACGGATCGAACATATCGTCGTTAACGGAATTATCGCTTCTGTCGACGGAAAGCTCGCGCTCTCCGGTAAGCCGTTCTGTTTCCTCACCGTCCTCACCCGTCGCCGCTTCGGTCACGTTGCCTATGAACCGATAGTCGTAATCCGAAAAACAGTCCGCGTAATCGAAGTTCTGCGCGTAAGTCGGGTCGTCGCTTATCGTCCACAACCAGTAGTTGTTCGTAAAACCCGCATTCGATCTGATGCCGCAGATCTCCTGCGTACCTCCCGTCGGAGCGGAGAGAAGAACGTCAAACTTATCGTCGTTGCTCGTCGCGGTATATTCGAACGTACCGCTGACCGTCGTTTCCATTCTGCCGAACGTCGCGCCCCACTGCTGCGGATTCTTGATTATGACCGAATAGGTATAGACGTAAGTGAAGTCGCGTGCAAGCACGAGATTCTGATTTATCTGATAGGAGAACATTCCTCCGCCCGCATTGTTGAAAGGAGTATATGCGCTGTCGCAATACAGTATATATCCTCCGCCGAGCAAGGTATCGTTATTCGGATCGTCCGTAAGATAGAGCATTTCGCCGGAAGTACTGCCTATCGTCGCATTGTAAGTGAACGTACCGCGAAGCGAACTGACGGGTCCCGCCGTCTCTTCCTCACCGCATGCGGTCAGCGCGGCTGCCGACAGCGCGAGCGCCGCAATAAGCAGCGGAATAATGACGAATCTCTTCAATCTCTTTTTCATGCCGCACCTCCCTGCGCCGCCGCGCCGAGCACTCTCGTCACGTCTGCCGCGCCGAACGTATACGTTTCGCCGTCGTAAGTCACCGTAATTCCGTCGCCGTCGGACGTTATCACGAATCCGCTGTCCGGCGACGAATACACTCCGCCGACCGCCTTGAACTCGAACATCTCATAGCCGTCCGCCGACGTAACGAACCAATATCCGTATGCGGTGTTGCCGCCGCGATACGTCACGAACAGAGCAAGCTCGCTGCCGCCGCTCGTCGCAGCCATTCTGCTGCTGTCCCAATCGACGTCCGGAATAACTTCTATCGCAAAAGTCGCGTAAATATCCTGATTGAGATATTCGACGGTAACGGTATGCACGCCTATCACGCTCGTATCCGGTACGGAAACGGCATATTGATTGGACGCAAGTACGGCGCTCGACGAATCGTTGTAATTCACGGTTACCGTCAGTCCGTCAGCGGAGAACTCCCCGCCGACGACATACTCGCGGACAACCCCGTCAAGTCCGAGAGTTATTCCCGCAGCCGCCTTTTCCCAGCCTATTATCACTCTGTGCCAATCCGCGCCGCCCGCTCCGAACACGGTTTCGACGCCGCCCACGTCCGTCGTTATGAACAGCCGGCTGTTGTCCGGACTCGTGCCGTCGTTTTCGACGGTTTCCGTGCCCCAGCCTGTTACGCCTTCGCTGTAAACAAACTGACTCGACCACTGTGCAGCCGTATAGAAATACCCGAACCCGCGCATGGTTATCTCGCCCGACGGAGAAATATACACATACTGACCCCAGCTGTTTGCGTCGGCAGTGTCGCTTACGCCGCCGTTGAGCGTGCCGACATAAAGCGTGAGCGAAGCGCCGTTGCCCGTTCTGTTCTCGAACGAAAGCACGCCGTTGCCGTTTCTGCCGCTTACGTCGGGTACTACCGCTATATCATACGTCAGGCTGCCGCCGTCGTAATTGACCGTCGCCGTCGCAATGCCCTCCGCCGCAGTGGATGCGGTAACGCCCGTAACCGTCTTTTCCGTACGCTCTCCCGCGGAAGTATATTCATACACTTTGAGTCCGTCGTAAGAGAACGATTCGTTCAGCGCGAACACGCGCTTGACGCTCGTCAGATCTGCCGCAACGCCCTCGACGGTCACGTCATACGTCGCGTAAACGTCGCCGAGCAGCACGGTCACGGTATGTCTGCCCGCAGTCATATCGGGAGCGATGATTTCATACTCGC
>CASEMM010000128.1 GCA_949289095.1 uncultured Eubacteriales bacterium
CGCTGCCCAACATGTTGAACGCCACTTCGGTGTTGATCGTGCAGTTCACCCCGTCGTAAAGCCCGAGTTTGTTAATGATGTACTGCATCGTCATTGCGGGCACTCCGCCCACGCGCCCCGCGAGAACGTGCTTGCCTTCGAGATCGCTCCACTCGAACGTATCCGCCTCGTCCTTTTTGGAAACGAGGAAGGATCCGTCCCGCTTGGTCAGCTGCCCGAACACAACGGGGGCGTTTTTCATCTCGCTTGCGTAAATGACTCCCTCGGGTCCCATCAGTCCTATGTCCGCGCTGCCGCTGACGAGCGCCGCCGTCACTTTGTCCGTGCCGCCCGCGTTGGTAAGCCTGACGTCCAGTCCCGCGTCCTCGAAATATCCGTTGTTCAGCGCAACGTATAAAGGCGCGTAAAATACCGAGTGGGTGACTTCGCACAGGTCAATGCGCACCATGTCCGAGCATCCCGTCAGTCCGACGGCGAGCGCCGCGACGGCAAGCGTTGCCGCGAGAAGCGCGGCTGCGATTTTCTTCATGTCGTTTCGTCTCCTTTTTGTAAAGTCCGTATACCGCATTCTATGCGCCGCGAGCCGTCCGTGTTCGCGCGTAGATGAGGGCGGAAAGGCGAGTCTTATACGATAATAGCATATCTATGACATATATGTATCGTAAATTGTGTCGGATATGTGATAACGGCGGATATAATACTATAAAAATAACATATTGTTTATATTCCGGGACGCAAGCGCTAAACGGTGCTATAATAATCAAAAGCCGATAACGGCAAATACATATCCGAGGAGGATGAAAAAATGAGTAAGACAAGGAAAGCGGCGGTTATAGCCGCGTCTGTCGTGCTTTGCGCGGCAATCGCTCTGTCCGCGCTGTTTTTGACGGCGTGCGGAGCGAGCGGATACTTCGCCGAGCCGGAAGACAATGCGTATCTGACGCATACGGAGCTTATCTCCGATCTCGAAGGCTGTGACATAGGAACCGGGACAGGCAGAACGTACATAGTCTCGCGGCAGGGAACGGACGGCACGGAATACGGGCTTTACGATTTCGCCGCACGTTCGTTCGTATCTTCTTTCGCAAGCGGAAGAATAACGCAGACCGCGGGAGTGTTCATCCGCACATCGAGCGGCACGGACGGTGTAAACACATACGAAGTGTATACGAATACGCAGCGCATAGGCTCATATACCGATTCACCGGATATAGTCGGCGTATCCCGCACGCACACGCGCGTGGATACGGGGACGGACGTTTATTTCGTCGACGAAGCGACAGGCGAATATACCAAGGCGGAAAATATGCTCAGCAGATACCTTGATACGAATGCCGAATACGAAACGGATAAATACCTGATAGCCGAAGCCTCCGCTTCAAACGTATATGAGTATTACGACGCGGATACTTTCGAATATGTCCGCACGATCGATGCGATGCGCGGACTGCCGAGCGGCGACGAATCGATGTCGTTCGTCCTTTCGGACGGAAACATCGTCGTTCAGGTTATACAGGATGTTCCCGCCGATTCGAAAAACGCCGACGTATATGCGAGCGGTACTGCGTATGACCTTATCACGCACATAATAGACGCGGACAACGGAAAGCATAAGGACAAGGAAACGGATTTCATTATTACCGATCTGGATAACGCTGCGTCGAGCGCTTCTTTCGAAGATACATACGATTGCGATAACGTCGCTTCGATTGCGTATATAGACGAAGATTCGCTCGCGCTTGCAAGCGAAACCGATGTCGTGCTTTCCGATTCGCTTAAAGTCAAATACGATTTCTCCGAAATTGCGGGCATATCCGGAAACGTGACATATCTCGGCAGCGACAGGTATATCATTTCGGGCGACCTGTATGACGGCGGCGGAGAACTGCTTGCAAACAACGTAACGCGCACCGGCGGCAGCATGTATTTCAGAAAGACGGCAGGCGACAGGACGCGGATATACAATTCGGATACTCTCGAAGAGGTGTATTCCCATACCTCGACGAGCGGTATGACGTATATGTATTACGCGTTCAACGACAAGCTCGTCGTTTATGAAAACGTTTCGGACGGCAACGATACCGTCCGCGTCATAAATTCCCGCGGCAGCGTCAGTACGATGAGCGTCACTTCGTTCGGCTATTCGGGCATAAGCGCATACGGCATATTCACGGCGGCTGACGAGAACGGAAACCGCGTGCTTTGCGCGATCTCCGAAGACGGCGGCATAACGAGACTTCTGACGCCCGACGGCATGATTGCGATAGAGGGAACGTACCTCGACGAGAGAGGCGAGTATGCGGGAGCGATCGTGACCGCGGGGGACGCCGTATACGTCGTGACGGAGAAATAAGGAGGAGCCATGAAGACTAAAAGAAAGATATACGGCGCGGTTTGCGCCGCCGCGCTCGCCGCGCTCATCGCGTTCGGCTCGGTCATTCTGACCGCCTGCGGAGCGGAAGATGTGTTCGCCGCTCCCGAATACGAATATTATACGGCGGCTGCCGAGGTTTCGTCGCTTGCCGGGAGCAGCGTAGGCTCGTATGGCTATTACGGAGTTACGGGCGTTGCGTCGATCGCGAGCAAAACCGTCGACGGACAGACGCAATACGCGCTGTATTCCTTCCCGAACAACGCGCTTATCGCTCCGTTCGCGAGCGGAACGATAACGTCCGTCAACGGTCTGTATTACCGCTCGGATACGGACGGCAGTCTGCCCGTGTACAGCGGCTTCGGCTATGTGTGCGACGCGGATAGTGCGTCCGACATACAGAGAGTGGTGAGCGGTGAGATCGCGCGCGTCGATTGCGGCAGCGGGAATTATAAATACGTCGATCTGAATACGGGCGAAGTGACGGATGTTACCGAGGGGCTGAAAGCGATAGCGTCGTCCGCCGATTATCTGACGGATGACTATGTTATAGACGTGAGCAGCAGTTATATAAGCGTTTACGACCGCGAAACGTTCGTCTTGGAACGCATCATAGACGTCGCGGCGGCAACTGGGCTCGACAACAATCTGGAATGCACGGATATTCTCGATGACGGAAATTTCGTCGCGCAATATCTTATCGAAGTCCCTGCGTCTGCGGACTACGACTATATCGACGCGGGAGCGTACTATGATATCCGTACGTTTCTCATCGACGTTTCGAGCGGAAAGGCGAGTGAAAAGAATGTTAATGTCGCAATCGCATCCGTTGCGAACAAGTACGCGTACGATAACTATTCCGCAATATACTCGTGCGACAATACGGCGTCCGTCATGATGCCGGAGGGCGACTATATGCGGTCGGATTCCGTCATTGTCGAGCTGAGCAATTCTCTTTCCATAGGCAAGAATCTGTCGGAAATTTTCTGCTCGGACTCTGTAACATACCTCGGATACGGTAAGTTCTATAGCAGTTCGAACGGTCGTACGGCGAACATAGTGGATGAGGACGGCGCTGTAATTGCCAGCGACATAGAACCGGCAGGCACACGCTTCTTCGGCAAGCAGGTCGGAGATAAGTATTACGTTTATGACGTGCGCACGATGGAAAGCATAAACGCCGAAGGCTTCGACGGCACAAGCGAAATGCGCTGCTACGGCGATTCGCTTCTCATCGTAACGGAACGGGACGGCGAGCAGGGATATATGACGTACGGCGCGCGCACGGGCACGATGTCCGCGTTCACCGCGGGCAGTGTGGAGACGATTGCCTTTACGACGTGCGGCATATTCTCCGTATCCGGCGACGGCTCTTACTCGCTTATGTCCGTGAGCGAGGACGGAGGCACGGTAACTCTTGCGAGCGGCACGTCCGCGGACTTCGAGTTGCTGACCGCATACGCGTGGACGGACGAACGCGGCAATGTGCGGACGGGGTATCTCGCGTCCTCGGTAAAGAACGGCGAAACGGTGTATTACCGCATAACCGCCTGACGGCGGCTGCGGCAGGAGCCGACTGCTTCGTCCGTAAACGAAAAGGGCGTTTGCTTCGGGCGGGAGCGCATAGGGTGCGCTCCCGCTTTCATTGTCGCTTAAGCGCAAATAAACCACCACTTAAAGTGGTGGAATTAAAATCTTCAAGATACAAGATAAATCCTCCTGTGGTATACTTGAGGTTGAGGTGACCAGCCGCAACGAAGGAAGAGACCACAGGAGGATTTATC